>NZ_JBYSXG010000023.1:35923-55469 GCF_058782005.1 Sphingomonas sp. FW306-1B-B10E | reverse complement strand
CCCCCGGGGAACAGTTAAGGCAAGTAAATTGGCGCTAGGCCGACACCTCCGCCTTGGCGCGTTTGACGCAGACGCGCAGTTCGATGTGGAGCGAAACTGGAAGACCGGAGCCGACCCGCCCACTCCCTTGCAATGTAGGATTTGCTCTGCTTGCCTCCAGCGGCCAGCGCTGCCGGCCGCTCTTTGCAATGGTGAGTCCCTGAAAACGCTTGCTTCGTGCGCGCGGCATGGACGCCCCGCGTGCAACGCGTCATGTTGAAAAAACCTGCCGCGTCGGTGCCGCGAAACTGGCGCGTCGCGGTCGCGCAACGGGTGCTCAGGTGGCGCGTCACTGTGGCGTACTTGTCGCATCAGTGCCGCGCTGCGGGCGCTTGGGTGGCGCGTCGGTGTCGCGTGACTGGCGCGCAATCGTCGCCTGCGTGGCGCGTGCCAGTCGCCAAGCAGTCGCCTACCCGCCGCTTACCCGCCGCTTACCCGCCGCTTATGGGCAAAAAAATCGCTGGACTGTCAATCTTGGCAACTTCCCGCCGCCACGAGCTCGAACCCGAAACGGCTTAGGCCGAGACGTCGACCTTGGCGAGCTCGACCCGCACGCGCAGGTCGATGTCGGACAGGATGCCTGCGAGCACCGGATCGTCCGACGGCTCGAGATTCTCGGACCATTCGACGATTTCCTGCAGCCGCTCGACGCTCGGCGTCCCCGCGGCGAGCTCCTTGCGCAGCCGGTCGAGCGCGTCGAGCCCGCGCTCGGCTTCCACTGCCTGCTTGCGGCGGCGCTCGATCGCAGGATCCGCGGCGGCGAGCGTCACCAGCATCGCCACCGACGGGATCGGCTGGGTCGTCGAGGTCTGCATCGGCACCGGCCGCGCCGCAGCCTGCTCCTCGGCGACCGGGAATCCGGGCGCAGCCTTGGGCAGCGCAGCGAGGAGGCTGCGTGCCATCAGCGGCGTCAGGTTGTCGATACGCACGAAATCAGATCCTCTCGGCCCGCAATGGCCTCCACTCCTCTATAAGAAAGTTATCGCGGATTTTCCATTTTCGCAGAGGGTTTATGCAGAGGATCGCCGCTTCGTTCCTGCTGCCGCTGCTGGCGCTGATCGCCAGCCCGCAGGCACAGGCACAGACACGGATCAAAGATATCGTCGACGTCGAGAACGTCCGCGAGAACCAGCTTGTCGGCTATGGCCTCGTCGTCGGCCTGGCCGGCACCGGTGACCGCATGCGCAACGCGCCGTTCACCGAGGAATCGATGCAGGCGATGCTCGAACGCATGGGCGTCAACATCCGCGGCACCAACATGCGCACGCAGAACGTGGCGGCGGTCTCGATCACCGCGACCATGCCCCCCTTCTCGCGCGCGGGTTCGCGGATCGACGTCCAGGTCTCCGCGCTGGGCGACGCCACCAGCCTGCAGGGCGGCACGCTGATCGCCTCGTCGCTGCGCGCGCTCGATGGCGAGATCTACGCCGTCGGCCAAGGCCCGGTCGCGGTCTCGGGCTTCAAGGGCCAGGGCGCCGCCGCCAGCGTCAGCCGCGGCGTGACCACCTCGGCCCGCATCGCCGGCGGCGCGATCGTCGAGCGCGAGGTCCCCTATTCGCTCCAGTCGGCGAGCAACCTCAAGCTCGCGCTCAAGAACCCCGACTTCGCCACCGCCGACCGCATTGCCAGCGCGATCAACGCCAAATATCCGGGCAGCGCGCAGGTGCTCGATCCCGGCACGGTCCAGGTCCAGCCGGCCGCCAATTTCGTCGGCAACGTCATCGATCTGGTCACGCGCATCGGCGATCTCGAGATCAAGGTCGACCAGCCGGCACGCGTCGTCATCAACGAAGCCTCTGGCACCGTCGTGATGAACGCCGATGTGCGGATCACCCCCGTCGCGATCGCACAGGGCGGCCTGACCATCACCGTCTCCGAGCGCCCGCAGGTCTCGCAGCCCGCGCCGCTCTCGAACGGCCAGACCACCGTCGTGCCGCGCACCCAGGTGCAGGTCGACGACGGCAATGGCGCGCACCTCGCTCTCGTCAGCGGCGCCTCGCTCCAGTCGCTGGTCAGCGGACTGAACACTTTGGGTGTCTCGCCGCGCGACCTGATCACCATTCTCCAGGCCGTGAAGAGCGCCGGTGCGCTCCAGGCCGAGATCGAGGTCCAGTAATGAACGAACTCACTGCGCTTTCGGCGACCAGCGCCGCCACGCCGCTCCGCAAGGCCGACGTCAAGAACGCCCAGACCGCCAAGGACTTCGAAGGCATGTTCCTTGGTCAGATGACCAAGATGATGCTCGAGAGCGTCGAGAAGGGCGAGATCAACGGCGGCGCCGGCGAAGAGATGTTCAAGGGCATCCTCGCCGAGAAGCTCGGCACCGAAATGGCCAATCGTGGCGGCGTCGGCCTTGCCCCGATGGTCCTCGATTCGATCCTCAAGCTCCAGCAGGGACAATAATGACCGCTCAGCTCATCGACGCGATGGTTTCGCTCACGGCCCTGATGGAAGAGGAGAGCGAGAAGATCGCGCGCAAGGCCTATGTGCCCGAGCTCGGCGAGATCGCCGCGGCAAAGCTGCGCCTCACCGGCCGCATCGAGGCCGATTTCGCCCGCCTAAAGCGCGAGTCCGCCGATTGGGCGGAGAAGCTCGACGAAGAGACGCGGATCCAGCTCTCGGACGCCAGCCGCAACCTGCGCGACGCCTCCGCGGTCAACCAGCAGATCCTGTCGCGCCAGATCGAGCTCTCGGTCGAGATGATGGGCGCGATCGCCGCCGAGGCGCAGCGCCTCACCGGCACGCGCAGCACGACTTATGGTGCTTGCGGCGGCCTGGGCGGCATGGACGCCCCCGCCCCGATCTCGATCAACGCCCGGCTCTGATCGTCCCGGCGCCGGCAACGCAGGCCGCGCCGCCGACGAACCCGATTGCAGACGCGCAGCAACCCGCTAGACCGGGGCGATGCGCGCGTCCAAAGGCCCGGCCGGCTTATTGCTTCGCCACGACGGTCGGATCGCGATCAATGTGACGCGAGCCAACCTTGCCGGCTGGCAGGATCGGCTGACCGCCGCCGTCCTAGTGATAGGCGCGCTCGCGATCCTGCGGATCAGATTTGCGGAGCTTCCTTGGGACACGGCGAAATGGGCCGTGGCGGCTACCGGCACGATGCTCGGGTTAGGCGTGGCAAACGCAGTCCGAGCCCGACTTGACTGGCATGGCTTTGACGGCCTGCTCGCCGCCGAGGCGCTGCATCCGCCGACGCGGCGGAACTACGGAGTGGCCTGGCACGGGCTGGCGAACGCGTTTCTGGTCGCCGTTCTGTGCGTCGTCCGGCCCTCGCTGCTGATCGTCGGCATCGTCGCTTATCTCGTCGGCGTGCTGGCGGCGCGGCTGGCGATCGGTGTCACGATGCCTCGCATGCTCGCCGGGAAGATCCGGCCCGGATGGGCGGCTCGGGCGTGGCTGCATCGCCCGCATGCCGGAATGGCCGCCGCGCTGCTCCTGATCGCGTCGCTGCTCCCGGCAAGGTCGCTCGGCATCAATGCGCTGATGGCGGTGATCGGCGTCGAGACGCTGCTGCTCGTTTTGGCGCTCACCGTCCTTGATGATGCGATCGTCCGGTTCATGGCCATGACCGGGCACGACGCGCGGCATATGATCCTGAAACACGCCAGGAGCCTAGTCGTGTTCACTGCGATGGCGGTGCCGGGCAGCTGGCTCGGTATCGGACCGGCAGCATCGATCCTGGTCGGAGCCGTTTCCCTGGCCGCGTTGTTTCTGCTGGCCCTGCGTATCCTCGCCTATCGCCTCTACAAGAAGCGCTTCGCAGACCTTATGCTCTCGATCCTGGCAGGAGTGCTCGCGCTCACCGCTTTCCTGATGCCGATCGCCCTGCCCCTCGTCGCCATAGCCATGCTCTGGCATTTGCAGCGAAGGGGGCGTGCCACGACGTGGCTGATCGCATGAGCCCGGCTATCCGGCTTGCCGGCATCAAAGTGCAGCGCGAAGGATCCTGCGTGGTGCACGGCGTCGACCTGGCAATCGAGCGCGGTTCGTGGTTCGGGCTGATCGGCGCCAATGGATCGGGAAAGACCAGCCTGTTGCGCGCCCTCGCCGGACGGCTGCCGTTCGCCGGCGGATCATGCCTGGTGGACGGCGTGGAACTGGCCACGGACCGCGCCGGGCGGGCGCAACACTTCGGCTTCGCGCCCCCGCCCGACAAGCTACCCGATGCGCTGCGCGCGCGCGACGTCATGACACTCGCCGGCGAAAACATCGACAACGGCAGCGGCCGTCTGCGCGCGCTGCATGACGCGTTGGGCCTCGCCCCGCTCCTCGACCGTTGGATCGGCGATTGCTCGGCGGGAATGCGGCAGCGGATCGCGATCGCCGCGGCCTTTGCCGGCGGCCACACCCTGGTCATTCTGGACGAGCCGTTCAATTGGCTCGACCCGGTGGCGTCCTTCGATTTGCGAGAGGCCTTGCGCCAATTGGTCGATGGCGGGCTCACATTAGTCACCGCGCTGCACGATCTCGGCACGCTCGCGGCGGTGTGCGACGCCGGCCTCATGCTGGCCGACGGCAGGGTAGCGATGCCGTTGCACGAAGCCGCGCTTCGAGCCGCAGCCCGGGACCCGCGCGCCTTCGAGCGGCAGACGATCGACCTGCTACGATCGACTATGGCCCGGAAAACGCCTTAGCCTGATCAGCCGCGACCGCCCACCGCGGTCTTCAGCAGCGACATCTGCTTGCGATACAGCCCGGTCATCGCCTGGAAGTCGGCCTGGATCTCGCCCATCTTGAGCAATTGGTCTTCGAGGGTGACGTTGTTGCCGTCGGGCTTGGTCTCGGTGATGTCCTTGTCGAGGATCACCCCGGTGCCGAGCGGCTGGATCGCGCCGAGGCTCTTCATCCGATCGGTCAGCTGGACTTGCGGCGTGGCGATCACGCCGCTGCCGCCGACCAGCGCGGCGAAGCTCGGCGCAGTGACTTCGCGCGACTTGTAGCCCGGGGTCTCGCTGTTCGCGATGTTCTGCGCGACGACGCGCTGGCGCTCGGACAGGTTCTGCATGCGCGTGCGCAGGCCGTCGAGGATCGGAGGCGTGTTCATGACATCAGAATCCCAAAGTGGAAGGGGCGCCCGAATTCAATCGGTTCAGCGCTGCCTGATAGTTTGCGAGCTGCGCGGATTCGCGCGCGGTCGATTGGGTGCCGGTGGCGGTGTTCTTGACGCCGTCGACGATCTTGGCCTTCCCGTCGTCCCAGTAGAGCGAGCGGTACGCGGTCTGCGTCATCGAAATCGCGTCCTCGATCTTCTTCATCGAGACCTTGGCATTGTCGAGCGTCGTGAGGCTGAGCGCGTCGGTCAGGTCCATGCCGAAATTGCCGCCGGGGCGCACCTTGGGCGCGCTGCTCGACAGCGTCGCCTGGGTCGCGATGCGCTGCGGCTCGATGCCCAATTTGGCGAGCGCATCGGTATCGGCGCCACCGGGGATCAGTTCGAGCTCGTGGCCGGGCTTCATCGTTATGCTGAGCTTCTGGACGCCGTCGACCACGGTGGCGGTGACCGTCGCCTTGGAGGCGCCGAGCATGCCCTGCATCCGCGTGGCGATTGTCTTCAGCGTGTCGCCGGCCTCGATGGTGACTTTGCGAACCGCGCCGCTATCGGCCTTGATCGAGAAGAAATCGCCGGTGCGCAGCGTCGTCTGGGTGGTCACCTTCTCGGAAACCGCCGGGTTGAGCGTGCCGCGCGCGAAGCCGAGCGACGAGATCGCATTGGCGCCACCGACATCGGCGGAGACGCGGACTGGCTCGGTGCGCAGCAGCGCCTGGCCGAACTGCGTGGTATTCTCGATCGCGCCGGTGGCGGTGTCGATCCGAGCGACGAAGCCGTCGGTCGGTCCGCGGCGCGGCGCGGCGAGATCGCCGGTGGTGCGGCCGCCGGCGTATAGATCATTGCCGAGGAAGGCGATGCTGTCGACCTGGTCGTCGGCCGCGGAGCCGAGATAGGTCACGCTGGCGCCCGACAGACCGGCGTCGATCCGTGCGACGAAGCCGTCGCGGTCGCCGCTGGTGGAATTGACCTGGCTGCCGCTGAGCGCGGTGCTGGTCGCGCCGCCAACCGCGATCGTGCCGTCGGCTGCAACCGCAATCGCGCGGACATCGGCAGTGCCGAGATTTATACTGCCGAGATCGGTGGCGAGCGACGTGGCGCTGAGCTTCCGCACCGAAGCATTGCCGTCCTGGCTCATCACCGCGAGCAGATTGCCGTCGCCGTCGATGGCGAGCGCGTTGATCTGATCGGTGCCGCCGCTGTCGATCGTGCGGCGGTCGGCGATCTTGCCCGCGGTGTCGATCCGCGCGACGAAGGCGTCACCTTTGCCCGTCGCGGCGCGTCCGGCGACGAACACCGAGCCATCGGCGCCGACGGTCACGGCCTTGGCGACATCGGTGCCAGTCGAGCGCACCACGGTCGAGAATTTCTCGTCGCCATTGGCGTCGTATTTGGCGACGACCATGT
Organism: Sphingomonas sp. FW306-1B-B10E; assembly: GCF_058782005.1. Classification (NCBI taxonomy): domain Bacteria; kingdom Pseudomonadati; phylum Pseudomonadota; class Alphaproteobacteria; order Sphingomonadales; family Sphingomonadaceae; genus Sphingomonas; species Sphingomonas sp. FW306-1B-B10E. Next base: position 48,967 of record NZ_JBYSXG010000023.1, on the reverse strand, counting down.
CGGCGTCGGCCGAAGTGACGCCGTTGAAGCTGCCGGTGACGTTGCCCGCGACGACGATGCTGCCATCGGCGCCGAGCGATACCGCGGCGCCGGTCGAGGAGCCGCTGGCGCCGAGGCTACGCTGCCACACGACATTGCCCGTCCCGTCCATCTTGGTGAGGAACAGGTTGTTGTCGCCGTCCGATTGGTTGGCGCCGAGATCGCCCGCGGTGGTGCCGACGACATAGCTAAAGCCCTGCGCGTCGGTCACGATCGCCGCGGCGTCGGTGCTCGCATAGACGTTGCTGGTCTTGGTGGTGCTCGTCTTGACCTTGCCGTCCATGTCGACGGTGGTGGTGGTGACGTTGGTGGTCTTGCCGGCAAGGGTGTTCTGCGTCGTCGCGTCGCGGTCGAGCGCCTGGATCGTTCCCATCGTCACGCGCGTGTTCGCGCTGTCGGGCTCGTTGAGACGGAACACCTGCGTCGCAGTGGGGGCAACGGTGGTGGTCTGGCCGATGGTGGTGTCGGTCGTGACCTGGCTGGTGGTGATCGCGGTCTGGCCGGAGGCGATAACCAGCGAGTCCTTCGCACCGATCTGGTCGAGCGCAACCTGTTCGATGCCATCGGGGGTCTTGAGCTTCAGCCCCCATTTGCCGTCGGTGTAGACCGGCTCGAACCGGGCGGACCAACGCGAGATCGCGTCGCCATTGGCGTCGGTGACGGGGACGCCGTTGGTGTCCTTGGCCACGGTCGAGCTGATCGCGCCGTTGAGCTGCGATACCAGCGAGTCGAGCGTCGGCGGCTGGGCGCCCTGCGACAGGTCGACGGTGAAGGTCTCGTTGAGCGTCCCACGGCTGACCTTGACGCTGAACTGCTCCTGCCCGGTGAGGTTGGGAATTGGATCCGAGCGCAGCTTGACCAGCCCGTCACCCTTGGTCTCATAGGCCTGCGTCGCGGCCAGCTTGGTCGATTGCGCGGTCGAACTCGGCTTGCCGAAGGACAGGTTCACTTTGTCCGACGGCGCGCTGGTCAGATAGCCCTGCAGGTCGGTCAGCCCCTTGGCGAAGGCCTTTTCATATTGCGCGCGCTGGGCGCTGGTCGCGGTCTTGACCGTCGCCGCCTCGGCGAGGACGCGCAGCTTCTCGAGCGCCTTATAGGCGGTGAAGCTGGTCTTAACGTCGTCGGGAAGCAGCGCGATGCTGCTGCTGGTCTTGTCGACCACCGTCTTCGAGGCGAGGATCGAGGCGAGCAGGCTCGACGTCGAAGTGGTCGACGCGGCCTCTTTCCAGGGGGGCGTGGTCTCGGCGAGCGTGAACTGCGCCTTGGCGGTGCGGACTGCCTTGCTGTCGAACGCGATCGTGCTGGTGGCCGTGCTGAAGACCGAGTTGTCCCCGGTCAACAAGCTCAACCCCATCAGACTTCCGGATAAATTAACTGTCATCGCGACCGCACCTTTCCCCCATGCTCCTATAATAGGATGAGTGAACGCTTCCTTGCGGTCACACGTCTTTATTTCTGCGAGGGGTCCCAGAATGAGTTTGATGGCGCCGATTGCCGAGCCGGTCGAACTGAAAAAGTATAGCGGGCCGCAGCGTGCGGCCGCGCTGATGCTGGCGCTGGGCAAGCAGCACGGCGCGCCGATCTGGGAGCAGCTGACCACCGACGAGATCAAGGAGCTGTCCTCCACGATCGCCGGGCTCGGGCGCATCCCGTCGCAGGTCGTCGAGCATCTCCTCATCCAGTTCACCGGCGAGGTCGCCTCGATGGCGTCACTCCACGGCAGTTACGAGACCACCGAGCGGCTGCTCGGCGGGATCCTGCCCGGCGACAAGGTCAAGGAGATCATGGAGGACATCCGCGGTCCGTCGGGCCGGACGATGTGGGACAAGCTCTCCAACGTCAGCGAGACCGTCCTCGCCGGCGCGCTCAAGCACGAATATCCGCAGACCGTCGCGGTCATCCTCTCCAAGCTGCGCCCCGATCATGCCGCGCGCGTGATCGCCGAGTTGCCGCGCGAATTCTCGGTCGACGTGGTGATGCGCATGCTGCGCATGGAGACCGTCCAGAAGGACGTGATCAACCAGGTCGAGGCGACGCTGAAAAGCGAGTTCATGACCAACCTGTCGCGCTCGCAGAAGCGCGATCCGCACGAGGCGATGGCCGAATTGTTCAATTCGCTCGACCGCTCGACCGAAGAGGCGATGCTCACCGCGCTCGACAACAAGGCGCCCGAAAGCGCCGAGCGCATCCGCGCCCTCATGTTCACGTTCGAGGATCTCGCTAACCTGCTGCCGGCGGCGATCTCGGTGATCGTCCGCAATGCCGACAAGCGCGAGATGGCGCTGGCGCTCAAGGGCGCCCCGGACCAGCTCAAGCAGCTGTTCTTCGGCGCGATGACCGAGCGTGCGGCCAAGCTGATGCGCGAGGACATGGCGGCGATGGGCCCGATCCGTGCGCGCGATTGCGAAGAGGCGCAGTCCTCGCTCGTCCGTCTCGCCAAGAACCTGGCCGACCGCGGCGAGATCCTGCTCGTCGATCCCAAGTCCGACGACGCGATGATCATCTGAGATGGGCGTGGCTTATCAGAACGTCGAGCGCTTCGCCTTCGACCGCATCTTCTCCACCCCGGCGAGCGAAGGCGCGACGATCCCGACCGGCGACGTGCTGCTCGAGATCACCGCGCTCCGCGCCGAGTTGGCGCTGCTCCGCTCGGATGTCGACGCGCAGGTCAATCTCGCCCGCGCCGAAGGCTTCGAGGCGGGACTGGCCCAAGCGCGCGCCGAGCGTGACGTTGCACTGCTCAGCGCAGTCGATGCGCTTCATGCGGGGATCGAGTCGCTCGACGAGCGCTTCGAGGACGTGTCGAAGCGCGTCACCGGCGAGGCTGCGGAAATCGCCCTCGCCGCAGCCGACATGATCGCCGGCCGCGCGATCGAAGCCGCGCCCGCTGAGACGATCGACGCCGCCATTGGCCGCGCGCTGAGCCAGGTCGCCCGCGGCACCGAGCTCGAGATCCGCGTCAATCCCGACCTGATCGAGGCGATCGAGACCCGCATCGCCGAGCGCCAGGCCAAGGACCGCCGCAAGCTCAACCTCACCGTGGTCGGCGACGTCACCGTCGCGATCGGCGACGCGCTGATCGGCTGGGAGCAAGGCGGGCTCGCGCTCGACGCCAGCGCCCGCCGCCAGGCAGTGATGGAAGAACTCGAAACGCTGCTGCCCTCGCCCGCCGGCGCGAACTGAACTTTATGCCCCTCCCTGAAAGGGAGGGGTTAGGGGTGGGTAGAAAAGGTCGGGCTCGATGCCCGGCCTTTTCTTCATTCTCGGCGGCTCGATGGGCGCGCCTGCGGCGCGCACCCACCCCCTGCCCCTCCCTTTCAGGGAGGGGAGTAGCGAGCCACTAGGCAAAAAATTCCCACCCGGCACAAACTGCCGCCCGCCGCCCTCCTATAAAGCAAAGGAGAGGGGCACTCCTGCCCCCGGCCACATCACGGGGCGGTCTTGGAAGCGATCAAGAATTTTGCCGGGCAGCTTGGCCCGAAGCGGCTGATGATGATGGGCGGGGTGGCATTCGCGCTGCTTGCCGCCCTCGCCTTCGTCGCGACGCGCGGCTCGGCTCCGCAGATGGGCTATCTGTACACCGATCTCGATCCCTCCGCGGCAGCGACGATCACCGAGAAGCTCAAGGCGGCGAACGTCGAATACACGCTCTCGGCCGACGGCACCTCGGTGATGGCGCCGCAGGACAAGCTCGCCGAATTGCGCATGTCGATGGCTGGCGAGAAGCTCGGCGGCAAGATCGGCTATGAAGTGCTCGACGAGGAGCAGCCGTTCGGCATCTCGGCCAGCCGCGCCAAGATGAACGAGACGCGCGCCATCGAAGGCGAGCTCTCCAAGTCCATCCAGACCATCCAGAACGTTTCCGCTGCGCGCGTCCATATCGTCATGCCCGAGCGCGCGATGTTCGCCGCCGAGAGCCGCAAGGCGACCGCCGCGGTGACCGTCAAGACCAAAGGCCGTCTCTCGTCCGAGCAGATCGCCTCGATCCGCTACCTCGTCTCCTCCTCGGTTCCCGAGCTCGCGCCCGACGCCGTCTCGGTGGTCGACCAGACCGGCGCCCTGCTCGCCCGCGCCGGCGAAGCTGGTTCGGCTGGCGGCGCCGATGCCGACGAGCGTCAGCAGGCAGTCGAAGCCAAGCTGCGTGAGGAAGTCGAGGCGCTGCTCGAGCCGATCGTCGGCCAGGGCAAGGTCCGCGCCGAAGTCTCGGCGCAGATCGACCGCGACCAGACCCGCGAAGAGGCAAACGTCTTCGATCCCGACAAGCAGGTGATCTCGCGCCAGGTCAGCGTCGAGAATGGCGAGCAGAACAGCGAGCAGGACGCCGGCCCGCAGACCGCATCGGTCGGCAACCAGCTCCCCGAGACCCAGGGCCAGACCCCGGGCACCCCGGGCACCGGCCGCCAGTCGCGCAGCAACCAGACGTCGGAAGACACCGTCTACGACAACAGCTCGACCAAGACGGTCACGCTGCGTGCGCCCGGCAAGGTCAATCGCCTCACCGTCGCGGTGATGGTCGATGGCGGCGCCAATGGCCTGCCCCAGGCACAGATGCAGCGCATCCAGCGCCTGGTCGAGAATGCCGTCGGCATGGATGCCGAGCGCGGGGACAGCGTCGTCGTCGAGAGCATGCGCTTCGCCAATGACGACAGCCTTGCCGACAAGGACACCGGCTTCTTCTCGAACCTGCCGATGGACCGGATCTGGGGCCTGCTGCAGATCGTGATCATCGGCGTGGTCGGCCTGATCGCGCTCCGGATGATCAAGCCCAAGCTCGTGCCACAGCCCGCAATGGCTGCGCTCGAAGCGCCGGTCGGCGAAACCGCGCTTCAGAACCAGTCGCCAGAGATGCTCGCGCTCGCCGAGCGTGCCGCCGACGGCGACGAAGAAGCGATGAAGCAGCTCGAGGCGCTCAATGCCGACCAGCCGCTGCTCGATCAGGAGATTGCGCTCGCCCAGGTCGATGGCCGCATCAAGCTCTCCGCCCTCAAGCGCATTGGCGATGCGATCTCCGCCAGCCCGCCCGAAGCGGCATCGGTGATCCGCCAGTGGATGAACTCGTAAGGAAATGACGATGGCTACCGAACCCCACGATATCATCCCCGCCGATCTCGACGAAGCGAACGGCCCCGTGTTCGAAGACTTCGAGCCCTTCCCCACCGGCGACACCGCGATTGCCGGCTCCGAAGGCCTCGAGGCCGTCCATGACGTGCCGGTCAAGGTCCAGGCAGTGCTCGGCCGCGCCCGCATGCCGGTCGGCGAACTGCTCCACCTCACCTCGGGCACGGTGGTCGAGCTCGACCGCCGCGTCGGCGAGCCGGTCGACATCTTCGTCAACGATCGCCTGATCGCCCGCGGCGAAGTCGTGCTGATCGACAACGCGCTCGGCGTGACGCTCACCGAAATCGTTCGTCAGGACCGTTGATGCCGCATTCCATCCGCATGATCCTGGTTGGAGCGCCCGGCGGCGAATTCCGGCGCGCGGCCGAACTGGCCCGCGATGCCGGTGCCGACGTCGCGATGGCCGATACCCCGGCCCAGGCGCTCGACTTGCTCCGCGAGGGCGGCGGCGACATGGTGATGATCGACGTGGAGGCCGACATTGCCGGCTTCATGGCGAGCATCCGCGCCGAACGCTTCACCATTCCCGTGCTCGCTTGCGGCATCCAGGCCTCGGCCGAGCGCGCGGTGGCGGCGATCCGCGCCGGCGCCAAGGACTATGTCCCCCTGCCCCCGCAGCGCGAATTGATCGCCGCGGCGATCGCCTCGGTGATCGAGCGCAAGGCCCCCGTCCGCATCGGCGACCACCCCGCCCTTTCGCGCGCCTTGGCGCTCGCCACCGCCGTGGCGCCGACTGCCGCCCCCGTCCTCGTCACCGGCGAAAAGGGCAGCGGCAAGGAAGTCATGGCACGCGCGATCCACGAAGCATCGGGCCGCGCCAACCCGCTCCACGTCGTCGAATGCGCCGGCGTCGGTGCCGACGTGCTCGAATCCGAATTGTTCGGCCATGAGGCCGGCGCCTTTCCGGGCGCGGTGGCACGCCGCATCGGCCGGCTCGAAAAGGCCGGTAGCGGTACGATCTTCCTCCGCGAAGTCGGCAGCCTTGCACCCGCTACCCAGGCCCGTCTTCTTTCGACGCTCCAGGAACAGCGCTTCACCCGCATCGGCGGCGACGACATCGTGCCGTTCCGTGCGCGGCTGATCGCCTCCACGGGCATCGACCTCGAAGCGGCTGTCAGCGCCGGCACCTTCCGCGCCGACCTGCTCGTCCGCCTCGGCCTCGTCCGTGTCGAAGTGCCGCCGCTCCGCGCGCGCGGCGGCGACCTGACCCAGCTCGCCACCCATTTCGCCGAGCGTCTCTCCGAGGCCGATGGCGTCCCGACCCGTCCGTTCAGCGACGCGACTTTGGTGCTGCTCTCGCGCTACACATGGCCGGGTAACATCCGCGAGCTCGAGGATTGCATCCACCGCGCCGTCCTGCTCGCCCAGGGCCCCACGATCGAGCCGCACGACCTCGTCTGCTCGGACGGCACGCGCCTGCTCGATCTCGATCTCGCCGAGACCGGCGACCTCCAGATCGAGAGCCTGGTCGGTCGCACGGTCGAGGAAGTCGAGCGCGAGCTGATCCTGCAGACGCTGACGCGCTGCCACGGTAACCGCACGTCGGCGTCGAACATCCTCGGCATCTCGGTGCGCACGATGCGCAACAAGCTGCGCACCTTCATCGAAGCAGGGATCGCGGTCGCGCCGGCACCTTAACCGACGCGCCGCTGCCCTACCCAAGCCCTTCGACTTCTTCAGGATCCGCCGCCGATGCCTCCCGCAGTGCTCAACCTCCTCAACCGCATCGGCCTGAATCGCGACCTCGCGCTTGCCGGCTCGGTCGTCGCGATCATCGGCATGCTCATCCTGCCGATGCCGGGCTGGCTGCTCGATCTGGGGCTCGCGCTGTCGATCACGATCGCGGTGATGATCCTGATGACCGCGCTCTTCATCGAGAAGCCGCTCGAACTCAGCGCCTTCCCGACGATCCTGCTGATCGCGACGATGCTGCGGCTGGGCCTCAATCTCGCCTCGACCCGCCTGATCCTGACCCACGGCCATGAGGGGCACGGCGCGGCGGGCGGCGTGATCGGGGCGTTCGGCGAGTTCCTGATGGGCGGCGAGGTCATCATCGGCCTCACCATCTTCATGATCCTGATCGTCATCAACTTCGTGGTCATCACCAAGGGCGCCGGCCGCATCGCCGAAGTCGCCGCGCGCTTCAGCCTCGACGCGATGCCCGGCAAGCAGATGGCGATCGACGCCGACTTGTCCGCCGGCATGATCAACGAGGAGCAGGCCCGCGAGCGCCGCGCCGAGATCGAGGCCGAGAGCGGCTTCTACGGCTCGATGGACGGTGCCTCGAAGTTCGTGAAGGGCGACGCCGTCGCCGCTCTGCTGATCACTGCGGTCAACATCATCGTCGGCCTGACCATCGGCATCACCTCGCACGGCCTTCCGATCGGCGAGGCCTTCCACACCTATACCGTGCTCACCGCGGGCGAGGGCCTGGTCAGCCAGATCCCGGCGCTGATCATCTCGATCGCTGCGGGCCTGCTCGTCTCGAAGGGCGGCATCAAGGGCAAGACCGGCAGCACGCTGGGCGACCAGCTCGGCCGCTACCCCAAGGCGTTCGGCATGGTCGCCTTCCTGATGGGCGCGCTGGCCCTGATGCCCGGCCTCCCCTTCATCCCCTTCGCGATGTTCGCCGCTGCTGCAGGCTTTGCCGCGTGGAAGATGAGCAAGAACGCCCAGGCCAAGGCCGCGGTCGAACGCGCCGTCGCCGCGCAGGAAATGGCACGGGAGGCGATCGTCGAGCAGCCGATCTCGCAGACGCTCGCGCTCGACGCGGTTCGCATCGAGATCGGCTACGCCCTCCTCCCGATGATCAACGACGAGCAGCGCGAGCCGCGCCTCGACGATCAGGTCCGCGCGCTGCGCCGCCAGATGGCGACCGATTTCGGCTTCGTCCTCCCCTCGGTCCGCATCATCGACAATATGGGCCTCAAGCCCAACGAATACGTCATCACGATCAAGGAGACCGAGGCGGCACGCGGCGAGATCAAGCTCGAAAAGCTGCTGCTGATCAATCCGGGCGGCGGTCCTGTCGGCATGCCCGGCGAGATCACCAAGGAGCCGGTGTTCGGCCTCCCCGCTTTGTGGATCGATCGCGAGCTGCGCGACGAGGCCGGCTTCCGCGGCCTGACCGTGGTCGATTGCGGCACGATCATCACCACGCACCTGACCGAACTGGTCAAGGACAACATCGCCGACCTGCTCTCCTACACCGAGACGCAGAAGCTGCTGACCGAAGTTCACAAGGATGCCGAGAAGCTCGTGTCGGATATCGTCCCGAGCAAGGTCTCGATCTCGAGCGTCCAGCGCATCCTGCAGAACCTGCTGAGCGAAGGCATCTCGATCCGCGACATCCCGACGATCATGGAAGGCATTGCCGAGGCTGCGCCGCTCACTGCCAACCTCACCCAGATGACCGAGCATGTCCGCGGCCGCCTCGCGCGCCAGATCAGCGCGTCGCAGGTGCGCGGCGAGGCGATCCCGGTCGTGACGCTGTCGTCCGAATGGGACCAGGCTTTCGCGGAGTCGATCCTCGGCCAGGGCGACGATCGTCAGCTGGCGATGGCTCCCTCGTCGCTGCAGAAGTTCATCCAGCATGTCCGCGAGACCTATGACAGGCTGGCGCAGGACGGCGAGATCCCCTGCCTGCTCACCAGCCCGTCGATCCGCCCGTTCGTCCGCTCGATCATCGAGCGTGTCCGCCCGGCAACCGTGGTGCTCTCGCAGAACGAGATTCACGCACGGGCGCGCATTCGGGCGCTCGGCACGATCGGCTGAGACCGTTCGCGCAACAATCATCCTATAATGAGAAAGCGGTCCTCCGAGGCCGAGCAAGAGGCGACCGGATGCAGATCAACCCCTTCGGCTTTCCGCTTGGTGCGGGCATGCAGTCTGCGCCGGCGATCGGCGGCACCGGCCTCGGCTTTGCGGATGCGCTCGGGCTCGCGATCGGCGGCACCCAGCCGCAGCCGATAGCGCTGCAGGCCTCGCCCACCCCTCCCCAGAATCTCAGTCCCTGGCTGGTGCAGGCGCTCGCCAAGACCCAGCTCGCTGCACAGCCGCAGCTACAGCCGCAATCAATGCCGGCGACTGCCGCATTGCCGGATCTCCAGCAACCGACTTCGCTTTCCGAATTGATGGCGACCGCGGCCAAGCTCCCCACCGCGGAGCCTGCGCCGGCAGCTGCCGCCGCTACCCCGCTCGTCGCGCAGCCGGTCGACGCTGCCCTGGACGTAGCAGTGCCGGAAGCCGTCGTGCCTGACGCCACCGCGCCTAGAGCGGTAGTCGCGCCCGAAGCCGCCTCGACAACACCGGTCGATACCAAGCCCATCGCTGCCAAGCCCGCAGTTTCGCCCGCCGCTAATCCCGCGGCTACCGCAGCTTCTGCGCAAGGCACCGAGCCGCAGCCCGAGGGGGACGCCCAGCCGCAGACGCCGATCGCCGCCGCGCCCGACGAGACCGCGCCGGCCAAGCCGCAAAAGGGCCCGCGCGGTCGCTCGGTCTCCGCCGAGACCGACCCTGCCCTCGCGACCGACGCGAAGCCGACGGTCCCCGCCGAACTCGTGGCGGTCAATACCGTCGCCCAGCCGGTCGCGCCGCAGCAGCAGCCTGCGCCTCGCGAGGCCTCGGCGAACGCCCAGGGCGGGTCCGCGGTGACCAAGCCGGGCAAGGCTGGCGCGCATGCCGCGCCGGCAGCCGATGCCGCGCAGCCTCCGTCCGGCACCGGCACCCCCGATTTCGCGCGCGCGGTCGCAGCGAAGACAGAATCCAACGGTTCGGACGCGAACCCCGACGGGCAACCACAGCCCGAGGCGGTGCTGACGGCTCCCGCCAAGGCCGAAACCGCTGCCCCGATGGCGCCCCACCACGCGCATAACGCCGCGTCGGTCGATACCCCCCGCGCCGCAGCGCCCGCCGCTGCCGTCCCCGCCGAACCCGTGGTCGAGGCCCGCGCCGGACATCTCGGGCATTCGCTCGGCGTTGAGATCGCGCGCAAGGTCGAGCTCGGCGAGGAGACCCTGCGCATCCGCCTCAATCCGATCGAACTCGGCCGCATCGAAGTGACGCTCGCGTTCGACGACAAGGGCAGCCTGCAGGCAACGGTGCGCACCGAGACAGCGCAGGCAATGGACCTGCTCCGCCAGGACGCTCCCGATCTCGCGCGCACGCTCGACCAGGCCGGCGTCCGCACCGACGCGCAGAGCTTCCGCTTCGAGAATCGCGGTGGCGACACCGGCGGTCAGCAGGCGCAGCAGCAGGGCCAGCAATCGAACCGCGGCCCGTTCGCCTCGTCCGATGACGACGCCTTCGCCGCCGAACCCATTTACCGCCCGATCCGCAGCGACGGGCAGGTCGACCTTCTCGCCTGAGGAAAAGCCATGACCACCGTCAACACCAACAATTCGACCAACGCGACGGGCAACACCCCGACGCCGACGCCGACGATCAACGCCGATTTCACGATGTTCCTCAAGCTGCTCACCGCGCAGATGCAGAACCAGGATCCGCTCGATCCCATGGACACCGCGCAATACACCCAGCAGCTCGTCCAGTACTCCCAGGTCGAGCAGTCGATGCAGCAGACCTCGACGCTCAAGCAGATGCTCGCCGCCTACGGCACGCAGAACCTGATGCAGGCCTCGGCGATGATCGGCGCGCAGGTCGAGACCAATTCGGCGACCTCGGGGCTCAGCGCGGCGACGCCGGCGCAGTGGACCTGGTCGTCGACCCGCGACGTCGCGTCGATGACTGCGACGATCAAGGACGCGAAGGGCAAGACCATAGACACCTTCCCTATCAACGCCACCGGCGCGACCGGCGCGTTCACCTGGGACGGCACGACCAGCGCCGGCAAGAAGGTCGATCCAGGCAATTACACGCTCGAGCTCGCCGGCAAGGACAATTCGGGTACCGCGGTCACCACGACGGCGCACGCCTATGGCAAGGTCACCGATGTCGAGATGTCGAACGGCACGGTCCAGCTGACGATCAACGGCAACAAGGTCTCGACCGCGGACCTGCTGCGCATCGGCTGAGGCGGAAAGCCTTCTGAAGTGACGACGGCGTCGGAGCGGCAACGCTCCGACGCCTTTTCTTCGCCCGCGAGAAACGGCTTCCGTACGGATACTTAGCGGGAATCTCCGGCCCTTGCCCAGCGGTGTCGGGCCCGCCCCGCGTCTATAATGAAATCAGAGAGACGGGTGGGCGTTCCGATCCCCTCTGCGACCCACTCGTCTCTTCTCTCCCTTGGACGGCTGCCTTCCTCCGCGGCCCGAAACGACAAGAGCCAGGCCGGTCCGCGACCCGCCTGGCTCTTCCGTTTTGCGCCCCTGCGCTGAAGCTGAAATTGGAAAGTGGCGAGCGGATCGCTCAGCCGGCAACGGAACGCAGCAGCGGCCGGCCGTCGCGCGGAAGCTGGATCGGCGCGGACGCGGCGCGTGAAACCTGGAAATCGTCGAGCACGCAGCCGGCGACCGCGGCCGGCGCAGCGAGCATCGCGATGCAATCGGCGAGGCTGGGATCTTCGCGCGGACCGATCGTGTCGAGCACGTCGGACAGCGCCATGCCGGCCTGCAGCGCCTTGTCTGCCGCCGCGCTCCACAGCGCATGCGCATCCTCCACGTTCAGCGTCAGCGTCACCGTATAGGCCTGGGCGGCGGTAGCGGAAACGTGGCCGATGTCGTGAAGGCTCATGCGGTGGACCCTTTGTTCTTGCTAACCCTGTTCGCCGGCCCAATGCCTCAGGCCGGCGGCTTGCCGTAGTCCGGGGATGCCCCGATACGTATAGTTACCGGTATCAGTGACGCCGGTGTGACCTTTAGTGGACCCGTGCCTCGGCGCGACGCGCGAGTTCGCGGGCATGTGCCGCAACGAGACACAATTCGGCGTAGAGCCGATCCCAGAACGGCGCCGGGATCTCGAGCCGTGCCTCGCCATGCTGGCTGAGCTCGAGCGCGGCGCGCGGCTCGAGCCCCAGCTCGAAGCGGGTGCCGAACATGCCGTCGATATGTTCCTCGGGAAGCCCGTGCGGCACGGCGAGGCGCGCCGACATGATGTATCCGGCGAGCACGTCGGTGCCGTACCCGTCGAGCAGGATGCGCGGCTGGCCGGTCATGTCGGGCCGCTCGAGCACGACGAGCGCGCCCGAGGGATGCTCCTCGACGCTGACGCGCAGCTTGCCGCCGAATGCGTCGGTGATTTCTCGGATACGTGGGAACAAGCGATGATCTCCTTGCCATCATTATAGATGGGTCAACCATTGTGGCGGCGGAGAAGCGCGGATTTCGTTGCGCGCGGCGCAACCGTGCACGCGCAAAAAAAGGGGCCGGGACGTTGCCGTCCCGGCCCCTTCTCTGTCGTCAGGTAGCTTCCAGGGAAAAAGCTAGCCTTAACGGAACAGCGACGTGATGGTCTGCGGCGCCTGGTTGGCGATCGACAGAGCCTGCACACCGAGCTGCTGCTTGACCTGAAGGGCCTGCAGGCGCGCCGATTCCTTTGCGAGGTCGGCGTCGACGAGGTTGCCGATGCCGCTCTCGATGGTGTCGGAGAGCTTGCTGGTGAAGGTCGCCTGGGCGTCGATCTTGCGCGATGCCGCGCCGAGCGTGCTCAGGCTGGTCTTCAGGTTCGCCTGGGTCGTGGTCAGCGTGTCAATCATCGCCTGGGCATTTGCCTGGCTGCTGATGTTGCCGCTAGCCGAGACGGTCACGACGGTGCCGCCAAGGCCGAGGCCCTGGTTGGCGACGCTGAGCGAGTCCGGCTCCCAGGTCGTCGACCCGGTGTTCGAGTCCTTCAGCGACTGCAGCGCAGTCACGGAGCCGCCCGAGGCCTTCAGCAGGTTGGTGCCGTTGAAGTCCGACGAGTTGACGATCGTGGTGATCTGATCGCGCAGAG
>NZ_JBYSXG010000023.1:0-35824 GCF_058782005.1 Sphingomonas sp. FW306-1B-B10E | reverse complement strand
TGATATTTTCCTTCTTGGACTAGAGCCGCTTCTGCGGCCCGGATCGGAGACGCCGATCCGCGACCTGACGCATGCGCGTCCTGCAAATCCATCATGGGAAGATTTCAAGGGTGACCAAAATTCCTCCGCGAATTTATATGGTTAGCGCGCGGTTAACGCCGATGCGGCTGCCGCCGGCTCCGCTGTGTGCCGATCAGGGGACCGGCACGAATGCCAAATGCTGGTAATCGAAGCTGAAATCCGCGAGCGGCGACAGCGCCTTCATCGTCACGCCGGTGACCTTGCCGCCGCTGACCGCAAAGGTGACGATCGCGTCCTCCCCCGCGCCCTTGGCGAAGCGGGTCCGGAAGGTGTCCGGCCCCCAGGGCTCGAGCGCGCTTTTGAACACCGGGGTGGGCGTGAAGTCGATCGCCAGCCGGCCGCGCTTCTCGGCGACCACGATATCGCCGTACCAGGGATCGCGATACCGCCCGGCATAAGCCGAGAGCGGCAGCGACGGCCCCCCGGCAGGCGCCTTGTCGACACCCCCTTCGACACTAGCCAACGCCTCCGCCTCCGCCGCCTTCAAGTGCGCGCTGTAGGACGCGACCCAGTCGTAGGCCGGCGCGTCGATCAGGCGATCGAGGATTGCGTTGCGGATCGCGGACGAGACACTCTCTTCGACGTTGCTGAACACCGAGACGCCGATGCCGCGCGAGGGCAGCAACCCGGTATAGGTCACCTGTCCGGACAATCCACCGCTGTGCTGGATCATGCGCAGCCCGCGATAATCCTGGACGAACCAGCCGAGCGCATAGGTCTGGAGGATCGGGCGAACCGGATTGTCCGGCGTCGGCCCATCGCTGGATGCGGTGATCGTCGCCGGCGTCCACATCTCCTTGGCCTGCTCGCGCGACCAGAGTTGCTTGCCGTCTGGGAGCTTGCCCTGATCGAGCTGCACCTGAAGCCACTTCGCCATATCGGCGATGCTGGCGTTGATCCCGCCCGCCGCGTCGATCGCCGGGCCCTCATCGGCCTCGACGACCTCCACTTTGCCGATGCCGCGCACCGGCGGGCCGAGCCGCGCATGACGCCCGGCGACATTGTCGGTTCGAAGCGCGCCGCGCGAGGCCACCGTATCGGTCATCCCGATAGGCGCCAGGATCCGTTGCTGGACGAACCGATCCCAGCGCAGGCCCGACACGCGCTCGATCAGCACGCCGGCAACCAGGTAAAGGATGTTGTCATAGTCATAGCCGGCGCGAAAACCCCGGACCGGCTTGAGGAAGGGCAGCGCTTTTATCGCGTCACCGGCAACATGGCTCGACTGCGGAAAATACATCAGGTCTCCCGCGCCGAGCGGCAGGCCCGAGCGATGAACCAGAAGGTCGCGTACCGTCATCATCTCGGTCACCGCCGGATCGTACATCCGGAACTCGGGAAGATGCTTGCGCACCGGATCTTCCCAAGCGAGCTTGCCCGCATCGACCAGCAGCGCGAGCGCGGCCGCGGTGAACGCCTTGGAATGCGATGCGATGCCGAAACGCGTATGGATGTCGACCGGCGCCGACTTGCCCAGCGTTCGCACGCCATAGCCTTTGACGAAGGCCGGCATTCCTGGCCGCACCACCGCCACGGCGATGCCGGGCGTGTTGTTCGCCCGCATGAACGCGTGGACGATCGCGTCTATCTCGGTCTCGCCCAGCTGGGCCGCGCGCGCCCAGCCCGGCAGTGCGAAAGTCGCCAGGCTTCCGACCGACATGGCTAATGCCTGCCGCCTGGTCGTCTCAAATCCGCTCATCATCCCGCCCCTTCACATCAAGGGCGGCGATGCTAGCGGTTTCGAGCTGCCGGGCAATCGGCAAAGAAAAGGGCCCGTCCGATCGCTCGGACGGGCCCCCTGCTCTGCTCCGAGAAGTTAAATCAGAAGGGGAAAAGCGCGTCGTAGATCTGCTGGCCCCAGCGCGCCTGCTGCGCGTCGGTGAGCTGGCCCTTGCCGCCATAGATCACGCGCGCCTCGGCGATCTGGGAGTGCTGGATCGAATTGTCGCGCGCAATATCCTCGGGACGGATGATGCCGGTGACGAGCAACTCGCGCATTTCGAAGTTGACGCGCACTTCCTGCTTGCCGCGGATCATCAGATTGCCGTTGGGCAGCACCTGGGTGACGATCGCTGCCATCGTCATGTTGATCGTCTCGGAACGGTTGGTCGAGCCGCCGCCGGCATATTTCGAGCCCGAATTGGTCTCGAGCGCGGCATTGGCATTGCTGCCGAGCAGCTTGGCGACCGGCGCGATGCCGAGCAGCCCGCCGACGCCGCCATTCTCGGAACCGCCACGGGTGCGCGACGTGTTGTTGCCGAGATCGGCCTTGTCCTGGATGTTGATCTTGATCGTCAGGATGTCGCCGAGCTTGGCCGCGCGCTGGTCGCGGAAAAAGGCGCCGGCGCCGGTGCGGAACAGCGACGCGGTCGGTGCCGCGGCCGGCTGCGCAGCTATCTGAGTTGGGCGGCCGGTGCCGGTGCGGTCCGAAGGCATCGCCAGCGACGCTTCCATTTCGGGCGCGGCGACCGGGTCGATACCCGAGAGCTTCGGCGCCTTGCCGATCTGCTGGAGGCGGCCGACCGAGCCGCAGCCCGAAAGAGTGGCGCCGAGCGCTACGAGAAGAATGACCTTACGCATGTGCAAATCCCTGTGCGAATACGTTGAGCAAATTACGGTGCGGCGATCCGGACGGTGCCGGAGCCATCGATCGTGCCGTCGAGCGTGCGATTGGTGGTGTTCGTCACCACGCGCACCATTTCACCCTGCCCGCCGCCGTTCAGCGCGCGGCCCGAGGCGGTGATCACCAGCGCGCCCGAGACGATACGGATCGTCACTGGCTCGCCGCGGCGCACGAGTTGCGGCTTCATCAGGTCCGAGCGCCGGACGGTCATCCCCGCGGTGAGGTTGCGGGCGGCTTCCATGCCGGCAGCATCCTCGGCCGAGAGCACGCCGCGCGCGGCGGCGGGCGCACGCGCCTCGCTCTCGAAGTCGCTGCGCTCGAGCCGTGTGCCCTTCTCGATCGGGTGGGCGAGGACGGCGACCTGCACGTCCTCTGCCGCGACCGGACCCGCGCCGAGCAGCGCCAATGCCAGCAGCGCGCCCATCAGCGCATCTGGCTCGTGGTCGACAGCATCTCGTCGGCGGTCTTCACGACGCGGCTGTTCATCTCATAGGCGCGCTGTGCGGTGATCAGTGCGGTGATCTCGGCAACGGCGTTGACGTTCGACCCTTCGACGAAGCCCTGGCTCAACGTGCCGAAGCCCGGCTCGCCCGGCGCGGCGACAGTCGGCTGACCCGAAGCCGAAGTCTCGAGGAAAAGGTTCTCGCCCTTCGCTTCGAGGCCGGCGTCGTTGATGAAGGTCGCGAGCTCGAGCTGACCGACCGTCTGCGGCTGCGGATCGCCCGAAGTGATCACCTGAACTTCACCGGTTTTCGAGACGGTCACATCGACGGCGCCTTGCGGGATCGTGATGCCGGGCTGCACCGGATAGCCGTCCTGCGTCACCAGCTCGCCCTGGTCCGACACGCCGAAGCTGCCGTCGCGGGTGTAGGCGGTGTCGCCCGAAGGCAAGGTGATCTGGAAATAGCCGCGTCCGGTGATCGCCACGTCATAGCGATTGTCGGTCTGCTGGAGTGCGCCCTGCTGCTGGATGCGATAGACGCCGCCGGTCTTGACGCCCGAGCCGATCTGGATGCCCGAGGGCGCCTTGGTGTCGGGGCCGGTCGCGCCGCCGGGACGCTCGATATTCTCGTAGAGCAGGTCCTGGAATTCGGCGCGCTGGCGCTTGAATCCAGTGGTGTTCATGTTGGCGATGTTGTTCGAGATGACGTCGACATTGGTCTGCTGCGCGAGCATGCCGGTCGATGCGATGGAGAGCGAACGCATTTAAGGGTTCCTTTCTGGAATTCAGCCGACGCGGCCGAGCCGGTCGATCGCCTTCTTGCGAAGGTCGGACATGCTTTCGTTGAGGGTCGCGCTTGTCTGATAGGCGCGCAGGATTTCGACCATGTCGGTGGTCTCGGTGATCGCGTTGACGTTCGATCCCTCGACCCCGCCGGTCTTCAATTTGGTCTCGGCAGCGGTCAGCTCGCGCCCGTTGGCACCGTTGAACATGCCGTCGCCGCGCGGATCCATGCTGGCCTCGTCGAAGACAGTTACCGCGATACGTCCGAGCGGCCCATCAGCCCCCATCACGCTGCCATCAGGAGAAATACGGATCTGCCCGGCATTCTCGGTCGGCACGGTGATCGGCTTGCCGCCTTCGCCGAGGATTTTCTGGCCGCCGGCAGTGGCGAGCTCGCCGCTCTGCAGCACCTTGATATAGCCGGCGCGCGTATAGGCAGTGCCGCCGCCCGGCGCCTCTACGCTCAGATAGCCCGGCCCCTCGATCATCACGTCGAGCGGATTGTCGGTCAGCTGGAAGCCGCCCGAGCTGGCGTCGTGCGCCGTGCCGTAATCGAGCACGAACGACGTCTTCTTGGCGTCGGGCGTGACCATGGTCTCGCTCTGCTCGACGAACTCGCGGAACACCGGCTTTTCGCGCTTGAATCCCACCGTATTCATATTGGCGAGATTGTTCGCCGCAACGTCGAGCCGGCGCCGCAGCGCCTGTTCCTGGCTCAGCAATACATAAGACGAGACGTCCACCGGAGCATCCTTCAGAAATTTGTCGCTAGGCAGAAATTGCCGGGTGACCATCCTATAATAGAGGCAAATCAGTCGGCGCGGTTGCCGGGACGCTGATTTCGAAAGGTGCCAGGGAAATGTCGTCACCCGAGATCGTCGAGGAAGGTGCAGAGGGTGCAACGCCCGCTAAGCCCAAGTCGAAGAAGAAGCTCATTATTATAGGAGCGGCTGCGGGCGTGCTGCTGCTCGGTGGTGGCGGCGGCGCCGCGATGATGCTGTCGGGCGGGTCGGCAAAGGCCGAGACCGCCGCCGACGCGCATGGCGAAGCCGCGGCCGAGACCGAGAGCGGCGGCCATGGCGGCGGCGAAGGCGACAGCAAGGAAGCGTTCGTCGACGTGCCCGCGATGGTGGTGAACCTGCGCTCGCCGGACGGCGCGTCGCGCTTCCTCAAGATCCACTTCATGATGGTGCCGGGCCCCAAGGGCACGCCCGAGACGCTCAAGGACAAGCTGCCGCTGATCCTCGACGCTTATCAGCCCTTCCTGCGCGAGCTGCGCCCCGAGGATCTCGCCGGTTCGGCGGCGGTGTTCCGCATCAAGGAAGAGATGCTGGTCCGCGCCACCGAGATGACCGGCCCCGGCATGGTCAAGGACATCCTCATCCAGGACCTCGTCCAGCAATGATCGATCTCGACGATTTCGACCTCCCCGAACCGCCCGTCGCCGCGATGGGCGCCGACGGCGACGTTCGCTTCGACCAGGCGGACATCGACGCGCTGTTCGGCGATTTCGGCGGTCCGGTCGAGAAGAAGAAGGGCCTGCGCGCGGTCATCGAGTCCAAGGTGATCAGCCACGAGCGTCTGCCGATGCTCGAAGTGGTCTGCGATCGCATGGTCCGCTCGTTCGCCAGCTCGATGCGCAGCCTCACGTCGGACGCGATCGATGTCAGCCTCGAAAACGTCACTTCGATCCGTTTCGGCGAGTTCATGAACCAAGTGATGCTCCCGGCGATGGTCGGCGTGTTCAAGGTTCAGGAATGGGAGAGCTTCGGCCTCGTCACCGTCGAATCGAGCCTGATCTATGCCGTGGTCGATGCGCTGCTCGGCGGTCGCGGCGGCGGTGCGCCGACGCTGATCGACGGCCGCGCCTTCACCACGATCGAGACCGGCCTCGTCTCGCGGATGCTCGAATTCGCACTCAAGGACTTCTCGGCGGCGTTCGAGCCGATCGAGCCGATCAACATCGATCTCGAGCGTATCGAGAGCAACCCGCGCTTCGCCGCGATCGCCGGCACCTCGAACATCTGCGCGATCGCCACCTTCCGCGTCGACATGCTCGGCCGCGGCGGCGAATTCACGATGGTGTTCCCCTATGCAACGCTCGAGCCGGTTCGCCACAAGCTGCTCCAGCGCTTCATGGGCGAGAAGAGCGGCCGCGACGGCGTCTGGGAAGCGCATATGGCTTCCGAGATCCGCAAGACCAATGTCGACGTGAACGTCGTGCTCGGCGAGAAGGCAATGGCGATCGCGGAGCTGAAGGCGCTCGAAGTCGGCCAGACCATCGCGCTCCACAAGAGCCCCGACGACCCGCTCGACCTCGCCTCGGGCGGCGTCACGCTCGCCCAGGCCCAGATCGGCCAGCGCCGCGGCAAGGTCGCCGTGCGCCTCGTCAACGACGTTTCCAAGGGAAAGAAATCATGAGCTTCGCCATTCTCGCAAATGCGCTGACGATGATCCTGTGCATGGCCGTGCTCGTGCAGAGCGTCCGGATGATGCGCAGCCTGCGTACCGTCAAGGACGGCGCGCTCACCGAGACCGTGACCGCGCTCGAAAAGGCCACCGCCGGCGCCCGTGCTGTGCTTTCCGAGATGAAGGCGACGCTCGGCACCGATTGCGCCCAGCACGCCCGCCTCGTCGACCAGGCCCGCGGCCTGCGTGACGAGCTGTCGGACATGATCGGCATCGCCGACGCTGCCTGCGAACGCGTGGTCAATGCCGTCAGCCTCGCCAACGCCGTGCGCTCGAGCGACGCGGCCGAGGACGAAGACTTCGAGCGCCAAGCCAAGCCCGAAGCCGAGCTCGTCTGATGGCCCGCCCTTCCCTCCTGCTGCTCACCGCCGCCGCATCGGCGCTGGCCGTAGTGGCGAACGCTTCGACGATCGCGACCAGCGCGACGCAAAACAGCGCGTCGCAGACGCGGCTTGGCAGCTCGATCGAGCAGGACATCGCCGACCGCGACAGCGCCGCCGCGCGCCGCAAGCGCGGGCTCGACCTGCGCGAACAGGCGACCAAGGCAGCGCAGGCGCGGCTCCAGGCCGATCTCGAAGCGCGCCAGAAGCAGGCCGATGCCGCTGCGGCGCCCGGCGGCGTCGCCGGCGGTGCCCCCGAGCCGGCCGAAGCCCAGTTCGACGAGCTCGCGCGCATCTACCAGGCGATGAAGCCCAAGGCCGCCGCGGTGGTGTTCGAGCAACTCGACATGGAAGTGCAGATGAAGGTCGCGCAGCGGATGCGCGAGCGCTCGACCGCGCTGATCATGGCCGCGATGACGCCGAAGGGCGCCGCGTCGCTGAGCATGGCACTCGCCCGCCGCTCGGCGCGCATGGCCGCCGCCGCGCCGCCGCCGCAGGGGGGCCAGCGCGGGCGCAAGTGAGCGCCTTGGTGGGAGACTCGGAAAGAGGCCGGGGAGCGATCCTCGGCCTTTTTCGTGCGGCGCTCCCGCGAATGGCCCAACGTGACGAGCCTTGGCAGGACCCGTTCCCCGGCGAAGGCTGGGGCCCAGGTTCGAGGAACTCGGCGCGTTCAAACCCCGCTCTCGAACTGCATCGCGACTGGGCCCCGGCCTTCCCCGGGGAACGAGTCTTCGATCGGACGGGTCCCTCTAGCCGCCACCGCGCGCGCCTGCGACAAAGAGCGCGATGACACCCCTCGCATATATCGGCGCGGCGCTGGCCGAGATCGCCGGCTGCTACGCCTTCTGGGCATGGCTGCGGATGGGCAAGTCGCCCTGGTGCGTGGCGCCCGGCATGGCGTCGCTGTGCCTGTTCGCGTATCTGCTGACCCGCATCGACACCGATCATGCCGGCCGGGCCTATGCGGCCTATGGCGGCGTCTACATCGCCGCGGCCCTGCTCTGGCTATGGCTCGCCGAGGGCGCACGGCCGGACCGCTGGGACCTGATCGGCGCCACTATCTGCCTGGCGGGCAGCACGATCATATTGTTCGGGCCGAGAGGGGCGTAGCGGTCGGGCTTGCGTTGCCAAACCGAGGGCCGCTGCACTGCGTAGAGCATCTGCTCTATATTATCCGACGAAGCTGCCTCATGCCTTACCGCAAGGCGCTTGCAATGTAGGATTTCAACTGTTCACTTAATGTTCCAACGAGCAAGGAGCACATAAGTGACTTATGTAGATTCAGCAGATTTGGCCGCGACGGGTCCGGGTCAAGGCGCAGCGATGGTCGGGTTCTCCCAAGGCTTGACCGGCGCCATCGCACGAAATGCAAATGAGAAATTGCGCGAAAGTGTCTCGGTCAAAGATTTTGGCGCGACTGGAGACGGCACTACAAACGACCGATCCTTCATTCTAGCGGCTCGCGACAGTGGCGCCACATCTCTGTTTTTTCCGAAAGGCGTCTATCGCATAGACGGTAAAATCACTTTCGGCGACAGCGATCAGGTGATGCACCTGCATTTCGAAGCGGGTTCGCGCATCTTGACGGATGCCTACTCCGGAATCTGCGCGATCGAAGTATTGAAGCAGGTATTTTCGATTAGCGGCATCTGCGATCTGAAAAGCGCCGGGAGCATGAGCGACGGCCTGAGCAGCGTCGGCCTCCGTCTGGGATCCACAACACAGGGTATTGCGTATTTCGAAATCGAGCGCCTTCGTCTGGAGGGCTTCTCCGGGCGCGGACTTCTCGCCTTTTCGCCCGTCAACGTGAAGATCGGCAGAATCGATGGATACTCCTGCCCGTATATCGTATCGTTCGAGAAGGACACGGCCGGGCATGCTGGCACCGCGATCGCGATAGAGCATGCTTACCTGAGCGGTGGCATGCGCGGCCTGAACCTCGAGGGTGTCGGCTGGACCGAAATCGGGACCCTCGTCCTTGAATATTGCGGACATGCGACGCAAGCGGATGGCGCGCTTCACCTCAAGCAGGTTGGCACGGTCGTCATTCGCAATATCTACGGAGAACAAAACGCGCGAAACATGGTAATCGACGATAGCACCCCCACGATTCTGGGCGGCTCGATGTTTACGGCGACCGCACCAGACGTGATTTCCTATTCGGGGGTGGCCTTTACGGATCGCGGTGCCGTTCGTCTGGTCGGGAACTCCGTTCGGGCAGCGCGTCTGCTACCGGATGATCTGATGCAGCGGGATCTTCAGATCGGGTCCAACCTGGTTGTGCCGTTGAGCGGGGGATCCGTTCGTTTCGGCAAGACTACTTCCGCGACCTTTAGCGGGGCCGCAACAAGCGGGACGTGGACGTCCATTCTCTCCGTCACTGGACAGTCGGGAGACGCTGCCGCGCGCTCGGTATATGACTATGTCGTGAGGTTGGGTCAGGGAGCTTCCTCAACCGGGATTGACAGCGGGAAGATCATGAACGGCACGCTATATAGCGCGACAGGCACCACTCCTACTTGGCTTCGTATGAGCGGAGATCAATTGCAGGTATTGTCCCCGTCCACCGGCGCCGGCCTGCAATATGCCGGCGAGGTACTGATACGCAACGGGGATACTTTCTAGATTTCGATATCGCGGATGGTTTAATTTAAGCATCGGTGCCTCGGACACCGAAGATACGCTGACTTGTTTTTGAGAGGGGATTGGAGCGCTCCTCTCATTTTCTCCAGGTCTGTCTTGGATATTCGCCTACCCAGCAATAGGCTTGCTTGAGCCTCGTCGGCCAACCGTTCGTCGCGTTAACCTCGATCAGGCCGGAACGGCCCTCCCCTCCGGGCATTAACATTTGGGTAACCGCGGCGGGAAGGCCGGGGGAGGGTCGTGAATGGGTTCTGTTCGCCGACTGGCCAGGCTGCTGGCCAGCCATGTACATGCGCAGGAAGATGTGTCGCGCCAGCCGCGCCACGCGCCGCCGCGTGCGTGTGGCGGCGAGGCGCCGGTGGCCGCTCGGCTGCCGCTGGTGGTGCAAAAAGGCGGGTTCGATTGCGGCGGATTGGCGCGGGTCGACAGTCTGGGGCTCGTCGTGCGGATCAAGCACAACGACGAGGGCGCCTGCCCCCTCGCCTAGGCCGTGCCGACGGGATCTGTCGCTTGCGACTGGGCTTGCGATGTAGGATTTCGCCCGCTTCCCTACCTCCGTCGGCCAAATCACCAACTCTTTGAAATCGGTAGATATAAGGTCTCGACGAAACCTGCGGATAGCGTGACCTTAGTGTGACTCCTCACCTCCCGACCCGGGCTGGATAACTGCGATCAGTTTCGCGCGGCGGCGACTTCGACGATCAGCACGCGCGCGACGCCCGGCTCGGCGGCCTTGATCGCAGTGTTGAGATCATGATCGAGGCGCTCGGCGTCGATCGCGCGCAGGCCAGAGGCATTGAGCCGGGCGAATTCGAGCGCGGCGGCGACCGTGGTCTCGCGCAGCGCTGGGAGTTCGGCGGTCGCCTTGGCGGCGCTCGCCGCGTCCTGCGCCTCGAGCACCAGCTTGAAGCGCATGTTGCCGGCAAGACGATCGGCCTCGATGATCGGCACGACGACTTCGTCCATCGGCACGAGGTTGAGCCCGCCGGTACCTGCGCCGCCGCCGCCGGACGCCTGCGCCCCGCCGCCCGGAAGGGGCACCAGCGCCATCGTCAGCGCGAGCGTGGCCAGACTTCTACGCACGTCAAAACTCCATGGTTTGGGCGGTCGAGTGCGCGCCCATGCCCTATAATAGAATGAAATGAGCCAGAAGGTGCGTCAGTGAGTCACGATCAACGTCCCGGGCGGATGCGCGTCGTCAAGGATCCGAGCGAAACCGATCGCCGCCGCGGGAACGCGGTGACGATCGACGCCTACCCGAATTCGTTCGAGGTGGTCGGCGGTGCGGCCGTCAACGCCGTCGCCGGCAATGCTGCTGCCGCCGACAAGGCCGGCCTGCCGCTGCTTTCGGCCGGGCTGTTCCTGCTCGCCTGCGCGGCGGGCGGCGTGCTCGTCGCGATCGTCCGTCCGCTGGGTCTCGGTTGATGCGGACCGCCCTTATTGCCTTGCTCGCCGGCGCCGCCACCGCGGCGCCTCCGGCCGCTACGCCTGCAGTGACGCCCGCGGAGACACCCGGCCTCAATTCCGCCGCCGCGGCGCTGCCGCCCTTCGCGGCCGAGCTCGCGCAGATGCCGATGATCACCGACGGTGCGAGCTGGCATGGCGAGACCGGCGATGCCGGCTGGGCGCTGCTCGCCGCCTCGCGCCCCGAAAACCGCCAGCTGCGCCGCTGGAACTATGCGCTCGGGCTGATCGGCGAAGGCCGCGGCGCCGACGCGCTGGGCGTGCTCGACGTGATGCAGAGCAGCGACAAGGACCTCGGCCTCGTCGCGCCGTTCCTGCTCGCGCGCGGCGTCGCGCTGACTCTGGTCGAGCGCGACGAGGACGCCGTCTCGGCGCTCGCCACCGACGATCTCGCCGCCAATCCCGAGGCGTGCGCCTGGCGGATGCGCGCGCTCGCCCATGCCGGCGACGCACAGGCGGCGATCCGCCAGGTCAATTGCGCGCTTCCCGCGATCAACGGGCGCAAGCCCGACGACCGCGCGCCGTTCGTGCTCGCCGCCGCCGGCGCCGCGATCGATGCCGGCCAGCCGGCCCCGGCGCTCGCCTGGCTCAAGCTGTTCGGCGACCAGGATCCGGAAGCCAACGTGCTGCGCGGCCGCGCTTTGGTTGCCACCGGCGACCCGCAGGGCGGCAAGCTCCGGCTGGACCGCGCCGCGATCAGCGGCGATGCCGACGTCAAGGCGCAGGCCCGGCTCGGCACGATCGAGGCCGGGCTCGCGACGCACAGCCTCGCCCCTGCCGAGGCGCTCAAGCAACTCGACGCGCTGCGCTTCGGCTGGCGTGGCGGTGCCATCGAGCAGCGCGTGCTCGAGATCCAGCTCGACCTCGCCAACGAGGCGCACGACCTGCGCGCGCAGCTGCGCGCCGGCGCCGCGCTGATCCGCTACTTCAAGATCGGCGCCAAGGCCGCGCCGATGCTCGCTGAGCTGCAGGCGGCGCTCGCCGCCGCGCTCGCGCCGGACAGCGGCGTGCCGCTGCCCGAGGCTGCCGGGCTGTATTGGGACTATCGTGAGCTGGCGCCCGCCGGCGCCGAGGGCGACGCGCTGGTGCTGCGCCTCGCCGGCCGGCTCCAGGATGCCTCGCTCTACGCCCGCGCCGCCGAGTTGCTGCAATATCAGCTCACCCAGCGCGCGCAGGACGTCGCGCAGGGCCCGCTGTCGGTCAAGGTGGCGTCGCTCCACATCCTCGCCGGCCGTCCCGACCGTGCGCTCGATGCGATCCGCACCACCGAGCAGCCGAGCTATTCGGACGCGATGCGGCAGGACCGCAAGCGCGTCGAGGCCGTCGCCTTGCTGCGCCTCGGTCGGGTCGACGCGGCGATGGCCGCGCTCGATGGGCTGCCCGACGCGCACGCGATCCGCGCCGAGATGCGCTGGCAGGTCAAGGATTGGGGCAATTTCGTCACCGAGAACGCCCTGCCCGCGCCCAAGCCGGGGCTCAGCGAGCCCGCGCAGGCGGCGATCCTGCGCCAGGCAGTGGCGCTGGCGATGCTCGGCCGCGAGGACCAGCTCGAAGCATTGCGCACCCGCTATGGCCCGGCGTTTAAGACGCTGCCGAGCGGATCGGCGTTCGACGTGCTGACTCGCAAGGTCGGCAGCATCGACCCCGCCGCGATCGGCGCGGCGATGACTGCGATTCCGCAGGCAAGCCCCGCGGGCGCAACGGGCGACCTGCTCGACGCGGCGTCCTGAGCCAGTCTTACCAGGTCATTTGAACAGTTCCCCGGCGAAGGCCGGGGCCCAGTATCGACGAAGTTGAGGGGGCAGTGCTGCCCTCGAGAGCGCGTGCAACTGGGCCCCGGCCTTCGCCGGGGAACAGAAAAAGGGTCTGACGCGCGTGCGCCAGGCCCTTTTTGCATGAATACGTCAATCGTTCCGTCTCCCCGGCACCGGCCGGGTAACGCAGTCTACGACTGTTAGCGGATGTAGTTGACCAGGCTGAGATCGGAAAGCTGCGAGAACACCGAATAGCTCGCCTGGAGCATCGTCTTCTGCTGCGCGAGATCGAGCGCGACCTGGCCGAGATCGGCGTCTTCGTTGGTCTCGATCACGCCTTCGAGCAGCAGCCCGCGCTCTTCGCCGCGTGTGGTCAGCGTCTCGACCTGATTTTGCTTGCGCCCATTATCGGCATTGACGGCGCGCAGGCTGTCGATGCCGGTGCCGAGCTGCGCCACCGCCTGCTTGAGCGCATCGAGCTGTGTCGCGGTCGGCTTCGCGCCGATCGTGCCGGCCTGGGCGAGCGTCTTGAACGCCGCATAAAGGTCCTTGCCCACTGCGCTCGCGGTAATGCCGTAGGTCACGTCGACGCCGTCGGCGACGCGCGCGGTCGAGCGGATGCCGTCGTCCTTGAACGCATCGTCCACGCTGGTCGTGGCGACCTCGGCGAGCGTGTTCGGCGTGAACGGCGTGCCATCGGTCTGCGAGCCGGCGAACAAAGGCGCGCCGCCCTCATTGCCGTTGAGCGACGTGCGATACTGGCTGAACGCGGTTTCGATCGCTTCCTGCAGGCCGGCGGCGTCGCCAGTGCCGATCGCGTTGAGGATGTCGTTCTTGAGATCCCCGGTCGCCTTCTCGATGCCCTCGAGATGACCCTGGTAGATCGACAGGGTCGTGCCGACGCGCTTGGCGACGGTCGACTGCGAGCTCTGGCGTGAGAGCAGGCTGTGCGCCGAGAGGTTGCGCACGGTCTCGGTGCCCAGATCGGCGAAGTCCGAGGCCTTCTTGCCCGTCGACAGGCGCTGCTGGGTGAGCGCGAGCTTTTCCTGCGAGCGCTGGATCGCGCTCGACATGGTACGCTGGAGCGGGATGGTGGCTACGCGAGTCATTGGGGTTCCGATCAGACCATGTTGAGCAGGGTGTCGTACATTTCCGACGCCGTGGAGATGACGCGTGCGGCCGCCGAATAGCTGTTCTGCAAGACCACCATCGTCGAGAGCTCCTCGTCGATGTTGACGCCCGAGAAGCTATCGCGGCGGTTGATCGCGTCGTCGCGGCGCGCCGAGGCGTCGAGCAGGTTGCCCTCGGCCTGGCTCGCGTCGAGCCCGGCGCGGCCGAGCAACAGGCTCGAGAAGCGTTCGATCGTCGTCGTGCCGTCCTTGCCGAGATCGATCGAGGCGGCGAGCTTGTCGACGAACGCCGTCGCGCCACGCGTGTCGCCGGCGCCGAGCGCCTTGGCACCCACCGCCGCGCTCTCCTGGAAGCGCGCGAGCGGCAGCTTGGCCGGCGTGGCGAGGACTTCGGGGCGCACCTGCGCATCTCCCAGCCCGCTCGACGCGCCGGTCAACCCGAGCATCGCCGTGAAGCCGCGGCCGCTGCCGTAGCGGTTGGTCGAGTCCGACGGGACCGACAGCGTCGCTCCCGACAGCGCGCCCTTGGGCTCGAAGCGCATCCGGCCGCGATCGTCGAGGCTGAAGGTGCCGTAGGTGCCGATCGGGCTGCCGTTGAGCTCGCTGACGAGGTCGCCGACGGTGCCGCCGGTGCTGGGGGTGAGCGTGTAGCTGGTCAGCGCCCGGCCGCTGGCGTCGCGCAGCACGATCTGCGCGGTCTCGCCGGTGGCGAAGCCGTGCGCGTCGCCCGTTGCCAGTCCCGAAGGGACCAGCGAACTGGAGTCACTGCGAACGATGTCGTTGAGCCCGAAATATTGCGAGACGCCCACGCCGGCGCGCGCGCTCGGCTTGGTCTCGCTCTGCGCGACGACGACGCCGTTGCCGGTGCCGTTCGCCTTGATGCTGAGCTTGCCGTCGGTGAAAGTCGCGGTGGCCGCGCCGCCCAATCCGGCGTTGATGGCCGTCACCATGTCATTGATCGTCGCGCCCGCGGGCATCGCGTCGAAGTCGATGGCGGTCTTGGCGACGAGCGTGCCGTCGGCCTTGGTCACTGCGAAGGTCGCGGCGCCGGTGAAGCCCAGCCGGTCGCTGCCGATGAGACCGGTCTGGCGACCGTCGAGGCTGGCGGGCGGCGGCACGGTGCTGCCGGCGTTGGAAACCGAGTTGAGCGCCTCGGACAGTCCCGAGAACAGGACCCCCATCTGCTCGCTGAACGCAGGCAAGGTCCGGTCGCGCAAGTCGAGCAGCCCGCCTAGCTTGCCACCGACCGCGGCGCTGTCGAGCTTCTCACCGGTCGCGGCGCCGGGCGTGCCGTTGTCGTCGGCGAAGCGGATTTCGATCGTCGGATAGATCGGCTGCGAGGCGCCGAGCCCGGAATTGGGATAATTGAGCTGGCGCAGGCGCTTGTCGAGCAGCACCCCGCCATTGGCGGTCTCGATCGAGACGCGCCCATCGGGCTGCTCGCGCACATTGACGGCGATCAGGCCGCTCAATTCCTCGATCGCGCTCATGCGCTGGTCGGCCGCACCGCCGACATTCTTGCCCTGCCCGGTCGCTGAGGCGACGGTGGTGTTGAGGTCGTGGATGCGCTTGAGCAGGCTGTTGATCTTGTCGACCGAATAGCCGACCTCGGATTCGACGTCGCCGCGCAGGCCGTCCACGTCGGTGGTCAGCTGCTGCATCGAATCGATCGCGTCCTGCACGTCGGTCGTGAACACCGCGACGGTCTGCGCCGAGCTCTGCGAGCCGGTCATCGCGACCGCTGCCGAGCTGATCGCGTCGAGGCGCGCCGGCAGGCCCGAGGCCGCACCCGGCTGGCCGAGCAGCGACTGGAGCCGGTCGAGATAACCCGACGTGACTTCCGCCCGGCCGTAATCGCCCGCGCGGCGATAGACATTGGCTTCGAGGAAGCGATCGGCGACGCGGCTGGGCTCGCCCACCACGACGCCGCTGACCTGCCCCGAGACCACCCCGGTGGTGAGGTTGACGGTTTCGCGGGCATAGCCCGCCACGCCGACATTGGCGATGTTGTTGGAAACCGAGCGGAGTCCGGCCTGGGCTGCTGCCAGGCCGGACGCCGCGGATCCGAGGATGCTGTTGAGCGACATCGCTTAGGTCTCGGACTTTTGGAGGATTAACGCTTCAGGTCGCTCACTTCGCGGAGCATGTCGTCCACGGTGGTGATGATCTTCGACGAGGCGCTGTAGGCGCGCTGGAAGCGGATCATGTTGGTGAACTCGCCCGCCAGGTCGACGGTCGAGGCCTCCAGCGAGTTCGAAGCGATCGCGCCCGCGCCGAGCTGGCCCGGAGCGTTGAGCGTCATGCCGCCCGAGGCGCGGCTGATCGTGTAGGCGTTGCCCGACAGGCGGGTGAGGCCGTCCGGGTTCTGGAAGGTGGCGATCGGCAGCTGGAACACCGCGCGGGTCGAACCATCCGAGAAGATCGCGTTGACCACGCCGCTCTTGCTGATTTCGACCGACGAGAGGTTGCCGAGCATGCCGCCGTCGACGTTCGACGAGATTAGCGAGCTTTCGGTGCCGAACTGGGTGATGCCGTCGATGCCGTCGTCGCTGCCGATCGACAGCGTGATCGGAACCGAACCGGCATTGTTGGTCCAGGTCACGTTGAGCGGGTTGAACAAAGCGGCGCTCGAGCCCGCGCGGTCGAGGCTGCCGTCCGGGTTGAACTTGATCGTGCCGCTGGCGAGCACGCCGCCGGTGGCGGTGACGTCGGTGGCCGGGTTCGAATAGACTTCGCTCTGCCAGGTGTTCGCACCCGTCTTGATGAAGCCCATCGTCACGCGGTGCGTGCCGCCCTGCGAATCCGACACGTCGAACGAGCGGGTGAACTGCGGGGTCACCGCGCCCGACGCCATGTTACCGGCGGTGTAGGCGCCAGTGTAATCGGCGGTCGACGACTGCAGGTTCATGCGCGCCTGGATGCGCGTAGTCGGCGATGCGGTGCCGATCAGGTCGCTCACGCGCACCGGCTCGAGCGCTTCGACGCTGCCGGTGTTGGTGTAGCCGCCCGAGGCGTCGAGGCGCCAGCCATAGAGATAGAGGCCGGCAGGGTTGCGCAGAAAACCTTCCTCGTCCGGGCGGAACGCGCCGGCGCGGGTGTAAGCGACGTCGCCGGTCGAATCCGACGAGGCGCGCGTCACGAAGAAGCCGCCGCCGTCGATCGCGAGATCGGTGCTGCTGCCCGAAGCCTGGAGCAGGCCCTGCTTGGAGATGGTCGAGACCGGCGCGGCGGCGACGCCGCCGGCCGAATAGTTGCTCTTGGCACGGCCGTCGGTGACCATGGTGCGGAACTGAGCTTCGACGCCCTTGTACCCGACGGTGTTGATGTTGGTGATGTTGTCGGCGACGGTCGCCATTGCGCTCGCTTGGGCGCTGAGGCCGGACACGCCGGCGTAGAGAGCGGAATAGAGGCTCAAGTCATTACTCCTGACGACGCCCGCGGATCGATCGCGCGGGCTCACAGGGCTATTCTAGGATGAAATCGGCGGAACGGGATTTGGACGGGCGAAAATGGGCCGACGGATTCTTGCACCTCTCCCTTCGCAGGAGCGGAAAGGGATGGCTCGGCGGAACCTGCGATGCACACTGCGCGTGCACTGAATCTGGGCGGGTCGGACTTGCTCTTTGAGAATGCGACGTGCAACGGGCCGGGGCGATCCCTCGCAAACGGAAACCGTTGCCGATGCGCGTGCTTTTCTACCTTCCGGCCACCACGCCGAACTGGTTCAATGACTCGGTAAGCCACCTGATCCGATCCGCATCCCGGCAGCATGAGGTCCATGTCATCGCGCCGCCGATTTGGAGCGGAACCGGGATCGGCCAAAGCGAGCTTGAGCGCTGTGGCGACATGACCGAAGTACAATGGCATTTCATAGGCGGCCCCGATCATCCCAGCTATCGTACCCGCCCCGAAGACCCGGACGCGCTGGTCGCGTTCGTCGAGACGATCAATCCCGACTATACACTCTGCCGATCCGCGGACGTCACGACACCGGACCGCTTCCCCGGGCGCGTCGCCTATCTGATGGAGGCGGAATTCCCGCCCGACCTGCTCGGTCCCATTCCGGTCGGCGGCCGTCTGCAAGTCACGCGGTCCGACCTCTTCGCGTTCGGGATGATGCCGCCGCTGTCCCCGTCGGAGCGGACATGGCTCCTGGATGCCGTCGCGGATCGGTGGCGCGCCTGTAATAGTGGCGATGCCACCGGGCGCGCCGCGGCGCTCACCGCGCTCGGTCTTCCCGCCGATCGCAAGCTGGTCGCGCTGCCGCTGCAATATCAGGGCGAGGAAAACTTTCTCGGGCAGGTGCAGGGCTTGCAGGAAAGCGCCGACGCATTCGTCGGCCGCATCGCTGCCGCGCTTGGCCCCGATTATATGCTCGCCGTCTCGCTGCACCCGATGGATTTGCGCAGGGCAACAAGCACGCCGGCGCTCGATCGGATCGCGCATATGGATACCGACCGCGTCCGTATAGCCGCGGTCGACGTGGAAAGCGTTCGTGGCGTGGTGACGGAGACGCTGATCCGGCACGCCGAGGCGCTCGCGGTGGCCGAATCGAAATCGATCATGATCGCCGCGCTGCTCGGCAAGCCGATCCTACGTGTCTCCAGCCACCCCACCGCCGCTTGGGTACGCGCCTATGACGATCCGATGGTCTTCGCAGCGGCGCTGCGCAATGGCACCGCCGCGGCGGCGGATACCCAAGACGCCCTCATCTATTACGCCTATCACTATGCCAACAACGCCTTCGTCGCGTCGCAGACGACCTTCGAAGAGTTGATCGCGCGGATAGACCACCCGCACGACCCTGACCGATGGGAGCGCGCGATTTCTTCCACCCTCTTAGCCTGAGCGGCAAAGCCCGCTGTTAACAGGCGACCTGTCACTCGGCAAAAATTGCCGGGTGACTCCACCGCCTTCGCCGCGCGCATCCTATAAGAGAGCATACGCACTCTAAGAGGTTGTACTCCCATGCTCCGCATCACGCTTCGCGACGGCGAGAAGGCGATCGTCAACGGCGCGGTCCTGCGCGCGGTCGGACGCACGCAGATCGCGGTCGAAAATCAGGTGTCGATCCTGCGCGGCCGCGAGGTCATGCAGCCGGAGGAAGCCAGCACCCCGGCGCGCCAACTCTATTTCATGGCGATGCTCGCTTATATCGATCCGGCCAATCGCGGCCAGCATCAGGACAATATCGTGGCGCTGATCGGCAATTTGGTCGCGACACTCACCGCTCCCGAGGCGCGCACTGCGTGCATCGCCTTTGCGCACGACATCGCGCAGGGCGAATATTACAAGGCACTCTCGGCCGCGCGTGACTTGATCGGCTTCGAAAACGTCGCGACCGAAGCCCAGGCCGCGTAAGGACCTCCGGCTCCCATGCAGACCCTTGCCAGCGCCGCCCGGGCGATCCGCACGATGGTGCCCGATCGCCGCTTCGGCAGCGTCGTCGCGGTGCGCGGCGCGCTGATCGAAGTGGAAGGGCTCGCCGGCGTTGCGCAGATCGGCAGCCGCGTCGAAATCCAGGGCGCCAACGGCAAGGTCGAGGCGGAAGTGACCGCGCTCGACCGTAACGTAGCGCTCTGCCTTCCCTTTATCGACCCGCAGGGCGTCGGCCTCGGCTCGCGCGCCGAGCTCGCCGCGGGCCAGTTCAGCATCCGGCCGTCGCAGGCCTGGCTCGGCCGGATGATCGACGGCCTCGGCCGCCCGGTCGACGGCCTCGGCGCACTGCCCAACGGCGCCGACCCGCAGCCGATCAAGGCATCGCCGCCCGCCGCCTCCAACCGCGCCCGCGTCGGCCATCGCATCGAGACCGGCGTCCGCACGCTCGACCTGTTCGCGCCGCTCTGCATCGGCCAGCGCCTTGGCCTGTTCGCCGGCTCGGGTGTCGGCAAGTCGGTGCTGCTGTCGATGCTCGCGCGCTGGACCCAGTGCGACGTCGCCGTGATCGGCCTGATCGGCGAACGCGGCCGCGAAGTGCAGGAATTCATCGAGGACGATCTGGGAGCCGAAGGCATGGCGCGCTCGGTCGTCGTCGTCGCCACATCCGACGAGCCCGCGCTGATGCGCCGCCAGGCCGCCTGGACCACGCTCGCCGTCGCCGAGCATTTCCGCGATCAGGGACTGAACGTCCTGTGCCTGATGGATTCGGTGACTCGCTTTGCGATGGCGCAGCGCGAGATCGGCCTCGCCTCGGGCGAGCCGCCCGCGACCAAGGGCTATACGCCCACTGTCTTTGCCGAATTGCCGCGCCTGCTCGAGCGCGCCGGCCCCGGCGAGCCCGGCAAGGGCATGATCACCGGGCTGTTCACGGTGCTCGTCGACGGCGACGACCATAACGAGCCCGTCGCCGACGCCGTTCGCGGCATCCTCGACGGCCATATCGTGATGCGTCGCGCGATCGCCGAGCGCGGCCGCTATCCGGCGATCGACGTGCTAAAGTCCGTTTCGCGAACCCTCCCCCATTGCATGAACGACGATCAGAACGCGACGCGCCTCGCCGCGCGCAAATTGCTGTCGACCTATGCCGACATGGAAGAGATGGTCCGCCTCGGTGCATACAAGGCCGGGTCTTCCGAAGAGGTCGACCGCGCCGTCGCGCTCGCGCCGCAGATCGAGGCGCTGATCAACCAGGGCAAGCACGATCAGGGCCATGCCGATGCCGGCTTCGCCGCGCTCGCCGAAATCGTCGCGGGCGGCGCCGCCACGGCCGAGCCCCTCGGGATCGCCGCATGACTCCGTTCGACACTGCGCTGCGCGTCCAGCGTCGCGAGGTCGATGCCGTCAAGGTATCGATCAGCGTCGAGGTCGAACGCATCAACACGCTCGAGACGCAGGCACGCACGCACGATGCGCGGATGCTGCAGGAGCGCGCGCTTGCCACGTCGATGCCCTTCGCCACCGACGCGTGGACCGCACGGATGAAGGCCGAGCGCGCCCGGCTCGACGAAGCCGCCTATCTCGCCCAGGCCCGGCTCGGCCGGCTGCGCGCCCAGGCGGTCGAAGCATACGGCACGATGCGGGCGATCGAAGGCGCCGCCGAGCGTTTCGAGGACGAAGCCGAACGCACCGTCGCGCTCGCCGAGCAGAATGCGATCGACGACATCGCCGCGGCGCGCTTCCTGCGCGCCCGCGCTGCCGTGCGGAAGCGCGGCGCATGATCAACGCGACGCAACTCGCCGCGCTTACGCCACAGAAGCGAGCGCAGGTCATCTATGCCGAGGCGCAGTCGCAGCTCTCGACGCGCCTTTGGCGTGCCGCGCTCGGCGATGGCGACAGCAAGGACGCGCGCGACGCCTCGCCCTTCGGCGGCAACAACATGAACATGGATTCGCTGCTCGGGCTGCTCGGCGGCCGCGACGGCGTGGCCGGCCCGCAGGCGGGCTGCGCGTGCCACTGCGCGTGCAGCTGCCACAAGCCGGCGGTCGATGCC
Source organism: Sphingomonas sp. FW306-1B-B10E (assembly GCF_058782005.1). Lineage (NCBI taxonomy): Bacteria > Pseudomonadati > Pseudomonadota > Alphaproteobacteria > Sphingomonadales > Sphingomonadaceae > Sphingomonas > Sphingomonas sp. FW306-1B-B10E. The sequence continues at coordinate 14,626 of NZ_JBYSXG010000023.1, read as the reverse complement.
GGCACGGCTGTCCAGCCTGCCCAACCCAGTGTCGGCACGACCGGCGCGGGCGCGATCGACCCCGATGAGCCCCGCAACGCCTATACGCCCGTGGTCCTGTCGACCGGCAGCGGCGACGCCGCGGTCAGCGGCGGCCTCCAGCTCGGCGCCAATGCGCGCTACGCAGGGACCTTCGCGGCTGCAGAGGCGCGCACCGGCATCCCCGCCACCGCGCTCGCCGCGATCGTCAATGCCGAAGCCGCCAAGACCGGCGACGGCAGTTGGAACACCCATTCGCGCAATCCGCGCTCGAGCGCCGCGGGGCTCGGCCAGTTCCTCAGCGGGACGTGGCAGGAACTGGCACAAACGCAAGGCACCTGGCTCAACGGCTATGCCGCCGAGCGTGGCTGGCTCGACGGCCGCGGCCGGCTTCAGAGCGGCAACCGTGCCGAGCTGCTCGCGCTGCGCTACGATCCCAATGCGTCGATCCTCGGCGTTGCCGATCTCGCCAAGACCAATCTCGACCGGCTCGAGCAGAGCGGCGTTCGCGTGCGCACCGATGCCGAGACGCTCGCCAAGGCGGCCTATCTTGGCCATCATCTCGGGCTGGGCGACGCCAAGAAGTTCCTGGCCGGCGGGATCGACGCCGGCCGCGCGCGCATGCTGCTCTCGGCGCAGATCGGCGCGTCGGCGGCGGAGCAGCGCATCGCCAGCGCGGGCGACGCCACGCAGGCGCACCGCCAGTGGCTTTTGGGCTTTATCGACCGAAGAATTCGCCCCGAAGCGTTCGCCGCTTAAATTTATTCCTATAACGAAGTCACGGTTTACCACTCGTCTGAGTGCGGTTACCGGCCCGTAAACCATTGGATATCGCGGATTTCCGAGGGTTTCGCCCCACCTACGCACGATCCCCACTGCGTAGTTCTACATATAGGAACGGTTTACATCCGTTAAAGGATTAGGTGGCATTCATCCTCCTGTCGAACGGGGCTGCCTCACGGCGGCTCGAGAGAACAGGGGATTGCACATGTCGAAGATCACGATCGCGCTTGAAGCCGCCGTTGCCACCGTCATCGAGAACACGCCTGCCGACGGCAACCGCACCAACCGCCAGCGCGTCTATGTCGACCGTGCCTTCGCCCAGATCCTCAAGCTGATCGCCCCGCGCATCCGCCATTTCATCCGCCAGTACGGCCTGGTCGCCCATTGGGACGACGCCGAGCAGTGCTGCGCGATCGCCGTCCACCGCGCGATCGAAGCCTATGACCCCGCCAAGGCGCAGTTCACCACTTTCGTGAACTGGCAGATTCGCGGCGAGCTCCAGAGCCTCCGCTTCCGCCTGATGACCGACCAGCGCCCCTCGGCGAAGAAGGTCGAGGCCACCACGGTTTCGCTCAACGCCCTTTCCACTGGCGCCGATGGCGAGGAAATGTCGCCCGAGACGCTGATCGAGGACGAGGACGCCCTCGCCCGCACCGAAGCCGCCGCTTCGGACTATCTCGCCGATGGCGCGATCTCGTCGCTGGTCGACGCCTATGTCGATCATCTCCGCAAGGTCGGCATCGAGGCGCTCCGCCGCCGTCCCCGTCCGAAGCGCGAAGAGGCCGCGCTGCGCCGCGAAGGCCCGCGTCTCCGCACCGCCACCTACGGCATCGATCCCGCCGAGCTCGAGAAGCTCGAAGCCAAGCTCGCCCGTGACCGCGACATCGTCGTCCGCCGCGTGTTCCAGGCCTCGACCCTCGACGACCTGTCGCTCGAGACCGGCGTCACCAAGGAGCGCGTCCGCCAGATCACCAAGCGCGCTGCCAAGACACTCGCCGAAATCGCTGCTGCCGATCCGCGCTTCGCCGTGATGGCCGAATATGACCGCCCGGCCGCCAAGCGCCGCCAGCCGGCCGCGCCTGCTGTCAGCCTGCTGCCCGACGCCGACCAGCCGCACAACCGCCTCGCCAGCGTCCGCGCCATCCAGCCGACCGAGCTCAACGTCGCAATCGCCGCCCCGGTCGAGAGCGTCGAGCGTGTCGAAGCGCTGCTCATCGCCCAGGCTGCCGCCCCCGCCGGCGTCGTCCTGCACTGATCGCACGGATATATTCCGGAAACACCGCCCATCCGTATTCTTCCTATAATGTAGGCAGATAGAGGAGAGGCCCCCATGTACGGCGAGATCGAAATGAGCGAAGGCACGCACGGCGGCTGGGCGATGATGCCCCGCCCCAACCGTCGCCTGACCGCGCTGGCACGCGAAGTGGCGCGCTGCGCGCAGCCGCTTCTGCCTTCGGGTGCGGGTTTGTTCATGGGTCTCGAAACCGATGCTGCCGGTGTGATCCGCTTGCTCTGGTGGCGCTCGGACGATTTCGCCAAGGTCGCCGAGATCAGCGCGTCCTCGGAGGGTTTTTGCGCAGTCGATACCGAGGAAGGTGCGCTTCAGGAAGCCGCCGCCGAATTGCTCGATTACCTTGCCGGCCGCTGGCCGAGCCCGCCCGCCGGCTTCGGCGTGATCACCGACGGGACCGGCGTGGCCTTCGCGCCCGATCATCCTGCGCCGTCGGCATCGGGCTGGCTGCTGCGCCAGGCGACAGGAAGCGCGCCGCTTCTCGCGATCGTCGCGCTCGATCCCTCGGGCCCCTGCGCATTGCTCGCGCAGCGCCAGCAACGCTCGCTCCACTAAGTCCGGACGACAGTTCCACTAAGCGAGACGGGCATTCTATTAAAGGATGTCGCGTTAACCTTGCATTATTCTTGTTTCGCTTCATGATAGTTCACAAGCGGCACTAGCCCGCGGGGGGACTGACATGGCGATGGCAAGGGGGAAGGGAAACCGGCCGAGCGGTGCTCGTGCGGTGGCCGGCGAGGTGCCGGTCGACCTGCATCGTTGCTTCGTCTTCCCAAATCGGATGCGCGAGCAGCGCTGCGCCGCGGGGCATATGAAGCTTCTCCGCCTCGCCGCGGCGATCCCCGACATTCCTTATATCCGCTTGTCCAAGATCGAGCGCGGCGAAGTCGTGCCGCGCGCCGAAGAATTGCGACGTATCGCCGAAGTGCTCAACATCGCGCCCACGGCATTATTGCTCGACGTGGACGCGCCCGGCTTCGACATCGCCGCTTGGGCCGAGCCTTTCGTCGAAGGCACGCCCGATCTCGCCGAGGAACGCTTCGCCGTGCTGCTCGCCGCCGCGTTGCGCGCACGGCGCGCCGGCGACCCGGCGCTCACCATATCCGCGATCGAACGCGATTACGGCCTTGCCCCGGTCAATCTCTCGCGCATCGAAAACGCGCAGAAAACGTTCGATCGCTGGAATGCCGCCACCCAACACGCTTTGTACCAGCTTCTCCGCGTCTCCGACGAAGCAGAACTTCGCGAGCGCGTCGCCGCGCTGCACGCCGCCGGCGCGCTGGGCGGCTTCCTGGACGAGATCGCCGGCCCTGCCGCGCGCCACGCGCGCACCCGCGCCCGTATCGCCGAGATCTCGGCGGCATTGCAATCGGGCGAGGCTGTCCCCCGCCCCACCGTGGCGCCGCTGCCGATGACCGGCGCGGTATCGATCCGCCTGGTCCCGGTGCTCGGCGCCCCGCTCGCCAATGGGCTCATCGCCGACACCCCCACCGCCGAAAAGGCCGAGGCGCCGCACGCTGCGGGTCCGCGCGCCTTCGGGCTCAAGGTCTGCCGCGCGACCCTGGGCGGGGGCCTGCCCGGCCAGGCAGTGGTCATCGTCGATCCCGATCGCCCCCCTGCCCCCGGCAGCGTCGCGGCGCTGCGCGAGGAGGCCGGCTGGCGGCTGCTCTCGGTGGGTTCGGACCGCGACGGGCGGATGATCGGCTATAGCAGCAATCCCGCGCTCGAGGTCCCGCTCGACGATTGCGATCCGACGCGCATAGCGGCGCTGGTCAGCGCGATCTTTCCCTGAACGAACACGGCGGTCGCGCACCAAGTCCTTGTGTAACCTCCTATAAAGCAAATTGGAGCAAGCCGCTCCAAAGAGTCGTTAGGGAGGACCAGCTGCGCGGGCTATTTGCCAGCTACCGGGATCACATCCTCATCGCCGTTCCGGCAGCGGCGATGCTGTTGCTGTGCGTCGTCTTCGATTTGAACGAACGCTTCGCAGGGTTCGCGCATCGGCACGAGGCCTGGCAGCTCGACGAAGTGCTCCCCGCATTCTTTCTCGCCGGCTTGGTCTACATGATGCTGCTGGTGGGCCGGACCCAGGGGTTACGCCGCGAACTGGCCCGCCGTCTCGCCGCGGAGGACGAAGCCAATCAGCTCGCGCGGCATGACTCCCTCACCGGGCTGGTCAACCGGCGTAGCTTGATCGATCAGATCGCTGCCCGCGCCGACGCACTCAGGCTGGGCGGGGAGATCAGCTTGCTGATGCTCGATCTCGACCGCTTCAAGCCCGTCAACGACACCTATGGCCATGAAGGTGGCGACGCGATGCTCGTCACGATCGCCCACCGGCTTCGCCGTGTGATCGGCGAAAACGGTGTCGTCGCGCGGCTCGGCGGTGACGAATTCGCCTGCTTGATCGAGCATCCCGCCGGTTCGGCCCTGCCTGTCGAGACCGCCGAGGCGATCCTGGCGACCGTCGCCAAGCCGGTCCAGCTGCGCGGCGGCCTCGCCGAGGTCAGCGCCTCCGTCGGTATCGTCACCTGCCAGGCTGGCGAGGCCGAGCCCGAGAATATGCTCCGCTCGGCCGATTTCGCCATGTACCGCGCCAAGCGGTCCGGACGTTCGCGCTACTGCGTGTTCGCCGCCGAGATCGAAGTCGAGATGGGCGAACGCGCCCAGCTCGAGCTCGACATGCATGCCGGCATCCACCGCGACGAGTTCGTGCCATTCTTCCAGCCGATCGTCGCGCTCGCCTCGGGAGAATTGATCGGCTTCGAAGCGCTCGCCCGCTGGAACCACCCGATCCGCGGCAGGATCGCGCCCGACCTTTTCATCCCGATCGCCGAGGATGCCGGGATGATCCAGGATCTCGGCTTCGCCGTGCTCCGCCGCGCCTGCGCCGAGGCGCGGCGTTGGCCGCAGCACTTGACCCTGTCGGTCAACATCTCGCCGCTCCAGCTCAACGATCCCTGGCTGCCGCAGCGCATCCTCCAGGTGCTGTGCAGCACCGGCTTCGCGCCGGCGCGGTTGATCGTCGAGATCACCGAGACCCGCCTCGTCCAGGATATCGAGGCGGCGCGCGTGATCCTCGTCTCGCTGCGCAACGCCGGGATCCAGATCGCGCTCGACGATTTCGGCACCGGCTATGCCAGCCTGAAGCATTTGCGCGAGCTCCAGTTCAACCGGATCAAGATCGACCGCGAATTCGTGAAGGACCTGCGCGCCGGAGACAACAGCCAGATCGTCCGCGCGATCCTCAGCCTCAGCGAGGGCCTCGGCCTTCCGGTGACCGCCGAGGGCATCGAGACCGACGAAAGCGCGGCGATGCTCGCCGGGCTCGGCTGCGAATATGGTCAGGGGTTCCTGTACAGCCGCGCAGTGGAGGCCGAGGAAGCGCTCGAGATCGCCCGCGCGGCGCATTATCTCGGCCACAAGGCCGAACGGGCGCCGATTGCGCTCCACGAGGTCCGCAGCGCGACGCCGTGACAATGCCGACCGCCGTGCTAAGGGCCAGCCATGGGCAAAGCTGCTTGCTTCTATGCGGTCGAGGGGGTCGACGGGTCCGGCAAGTCGGGCATGGTCGCGCACATCGTCGAGCATCTTGCGCGCGGCGGCGATCGAGTGATTGCGACGCGCGAGCCCGGCGGCACGCCGCAGGGCGAGAAGCTCCGCGCGCTGCTGCTGTCGGGTGCCGATGATGCCTGGGACCAGCAATCCGAGCTGCTGATGATGACCGCCGCGCGCGTCGAGCATGTCCGCCGCGTCATCCTGCCGACGCTCGCTCGCGGAATCTCGGTGGTGTCGGACCGCTATGTCGGCTCGACGATCGCCTATCAGGGCGCCGGGCGCGGCATGGCCGAGAACTATATCCGCCACTTGCACGCACAGGCGGTCGGCGATGTCTGGCCCGACCTCGTCGTCATACTCGATCTCGACCCCGAAATCGGCCTTGCGCGCAGCCGCCAGCGGCTCAGCGCCGGCGCAATCGATGAAGGCCGGTTCGAGACGCTCGACCTGGATTTCCACCGGCGCATCCGCCAGTCGTTCCTCGACCAGGCGGCGCGCGATCCGCAGCGCCACGTCGTCGTTGACGCGCTCGGCACACCCGAAGAGTCGCGCGCCCGGACAATCGACGCGATCGAGCAGTGGCGCGCGCGCCGATAGCGCGCTTCGGCTTCCGGCAGATCGGTTCAAAACACCCTGACGAGCAGCACTCGCGGGAACGTCGCAGGCGCTTCCACATTGAGGGCCTAGTCTTGGGAGGAACGGCGCGATGACGACGAGACAAATCCTGATATGGATCGCCACGGCAGCGGTTGCCGCGTCCACGCCCGCCCAGGCACAATTCATCTCCGGTATTTCGCCGTTGGACCTGAGCGCTCAGACTCGCGCCCTGACGACATCCGTGATCAACAAGAATGCCATGCGCGGGGCAGGACGACCGGCCGATACTCGCCGCTCGACGCCGATCCGCCGCTCGGAAACGCGCTTTTTGCCTTCTGCCGAATTGTCGGACGCGCGCTTCCCATTCCAGACGAGCGCCGCGCTACGTGCGGAGGTGGAGAATGCGTTTCTGAGCCGCGCGAACCGCAACAGCGCCGAAGCGAAGGCGATCGCGGCCGAATTCCGTCGTCCCGAATTCCGCCAGTCCTTTGCGGCCGCGGTGCGTCCCTATGGCTTCTCGCCCAATGATGCTGCCGACGTGATGGCAGTGTATCTCGTCACCGGCTGGGAGATCGTTCACGGCACCGACGCCAATCCCGCGGCACTGCGCGCCGTGCGTCGGCAGGTTGCCGGGCAGATGGCCCGCAACGCCGCGCTCCAGAACCCCGCGGCCCGGAGCAGGTTTGCCGAGGAGTTGAAGATCGTCGTCACGCTGCTCGGCGGCAGCGTCGACAATGCCCGACGTGAGGGCAATGCGGCAAAGTTCGCGGCGGCCGTCGCCGCGCACTATCTACAAAACACGCACATCGACCTGCGCGCCGCACGATTGACCCCGCAAGGTTTGTCAGAAGGCTGACACCCCGGGGGCCTTCGCTCGAGGCCACTGGCGCGCCCGGTGGCGCTTACCCCGCCGTGAAGGTCGTCGTCGTGATCCGGTGTACCGCGTCGACCGCACCGCCCGGCAGCGTCGCCGCGCCTTCCTTCTGCGTTGCCGACAGCAGGTACCGCCCCTTTTCGCGCACCGGCACGTCGAGCGCGCCCGAGGCGTCGGCGGTCATCGTTTTCGACCATTTGTCGGGGGTGATCACCACCACCTTGGCGCCCGCGACCGGCTTGCCGTCGCGCACCACAACGAACCGGCTCGCGCCCGCGGTGGCCGGCACGATCTCGAATGGGAGCTTGGCGCGCGGATCGCTGCGCCCGGCCCGGGCATAATAGACGACGCCTTCCTTCTTGCCCTCGGAATCCCATGGCGCGAACACAGTGTCGTCCCAGGCGTGCACGTCCCCCGCAGGTGCCTCGACTTCGAGATATCCCGCCTTGCGCACCAGCGCGGCTTTGGCGTTGGACAGGAGCTTGGGCGCCTGGAGCTTGGCGAATTCGGGGTCCCCGCCCTCGGGAAGCACGTCGCCCGGCTCGCCCAGATAGATCCGCGCAGGCCCGCTCGCGTCGCGCTCGATCCAGACTTCGTGCGCCTGCGCGGTGCCGCAAACGCCCAGCGCCAACGCTGCCAATATCATCCGCTTCATGCCGATCCTCCAAGGTAGCGCATCGCGCTCCTCTAGCGAGCGCATTGCCCAATTCTCAGCGTGTCCTAGCCGATCGGTTCTTGCTAGTCACTATCAATAGCATGGCGATCCATTATCGTATTACCGATTAATCTGATTAGTGGCGCTTCTACGACCCCACCCCAACTTGACAGCGCTTCCAACCCGACCCAATGGTAGCGCTATCAAAACACAACCCTTGGCAAGGCGAGGAATGTTGGAAGCGTCTACGGCTGAATTGCTGCCCGCCGATCATGCGCAGGCCACCTTGGTGGGACGCGTCCTGCTCGACGCCGGCCCTACCCCGGTGCTGGTCCGCGACGGCGAAGTGCGCGACGTCTCCGGTACCGCGCCGACCGTCGCCGACTTGCTCGATGGCGACGATCTCGCCAGCGTCAGTGGCCCGCGCATCTGCGGCATCGAGGCGCTCGGCACGCCCGACGGCCCCCGCCTGCTCGCGCCCATCGACTTGCAGTGCGTCAAGGCCTGCGGCGTCACCTTCGCGCTTTCGGCGATCGAGCGCGTGATCGAGGAACGCGCGCGTGGTGATGCCGACAAGGCGTCGGAGATCCGCGGCGATCTCGAAGCCAAGGTCGGCGCGGGCATCCGCTCGGTCGTCCCGGGCAGCGACGAAGCGGCGGCGCTCAAGGCTGCGCTGATCGATGCCGGCATGTGGTCGCAATATCTCGAAGTCGCGATCGGTCCCGATGCCGAGGTGTTCACCAAGGCGCCCGTGCTCTCGGCGGTCGGCTGGGGCGACGAGGTTGGCATCCGCTCCGACAGCGACTGGAACAATCCCGAGCCCGAAATCGTGCTCGTCGTCGACCGCAACGGCAAGCCGCGCGGCGCGACGCTCGGCAACGACGTCAACCTTCGCGATTTCGAGGGCCGCAGCGCTTTGTTGCTCGGCAAAGCCAAGGACAACAATGCCTCGACCGCGCTCGGCCCGTTCATCCGGCTCTTCGACGATCGCTTCACCATGGACGACGTGCGCGGCGCCGTGGTCGATCTCGAGATCACCGGCCCCGAAGGCTATACGCTCAAGGGCACCAACAAGATGAGCGAGATCAGCCGCGACCCGACCGATCTCGTCCGCCAGGCGCTCAGCGAGCATCAATATCCCGACGGCTTCGCGCTGTTCCTCGGCACCTTGTTCGCGCCGGTGCAGGATCGCGACCATCCCGGCCGCGGCTTCACCCACAAGGAAGGCGACGTAGTTCGCATTGCGACGCCCAAGCTCGGCGCGCTGGTCAACCGCGTCACCACGTCCAAGGCTGCGCCTCCCTGGGAATTCGGCATCCGCGACTTGATGCGCAACCTCGCCAGTCGCGGCCTGTTGGCGTGAAAACCGCTTTCATTGGCGAACAGACGCTCTATTTCTACGGCAATCATGCCCCTGCGCCCTGCGCGACCAGAGGAACTCCCCGTCTCCATGTCCGAAGCTGATTCCAGCCTTATGCCGCTCGCCAGCGACCAGCGGGCGACCTATCCCAGCCTTCGCGGCAAGCGCGTGCTGGTCACCGGCGGCGGCTCGGGGATCGGCGCGGGGATGGTCGAGGGCTTCGTCCGCCAGGGCGCGCAAGTCACCTTCTTCGACATCGCCGAAGATGACTCGCATGCATTGGTCGAGAGCCTGGATGGCGCACCGGTCTTCCAGCGGGTCGATCTCACCGACGTGACCGCGCTCCAGGCCGCGATCGCCGCGCACGGGCCGTTCGACATCCTCATCAACAACGCCGCCAACGACGATCGCCACACGATCGAGCAGGTCACCCCCGACTATTGGGACAACCGCATCGCGGTGAATCTGCGCCACCTCTTCTTCGCCGCACAAGCGGTGATCCCGGGGATGAAGGCGCAAGGGTCCGGCGTGATCGTCAATCTCGGCTCGATCTCGTGGCACCTCGCACTCGAGGAGCTCACCCTCTACCAGACCTGCAAGGCCGGCATCGAAGGCCTGACCCGCAGCTTCGCGCGCGAGCTCGGCCCCGACAATATCCGCTCGGTCTGCATCGTCCCCGGCAACGTCAGGACGCCGCGCCAGATGCAATGGTACACGCCCGAGGGCGAGGCGGAGATCGTCAAGGCGCAGTGCCTCAAGGGCCGGCTGGTCCCCGACGACATCGCCGCGATGGCATTGTTCCTTGCCTCGGACGACGCGCGGCTGGTAACGGGCCACGAATATTTCGTGGACGCAGGGTGGCGATAAGATGAGCAAAGTGGCGATTTCCGAGCCGGTCAGCATCTGGCAGCTCGGAGCGCCGCTCGGCGAAGGCCCGGTCTGGGTCGAGCGCGACCAGGCGCTCTGGTTCGTCGACATCAAGAGCCACAAGATCCACCGCCTCGATCCGGCGAGCGGCGCGACGCGCAGCTGGGACGCCCCCGGCCAGATCGGCTTCATCCTGCCGATCGAGAGCGGCGGCTTCGTCGCCGGGCTGCAGACCGGCCTCAGCAGGTTCGACGAGCGCGACGGCAGCTTCACCCAGATCTGCGCGCCTGAGCCCGAGCTGCCGACCAACCGCCTCAACGACGCCACCGTCGATCCGCAGGGCCGCCTGTGGTTCGGCAGCATGGACGACGGCGAGTCCGAGAGCACCGGCGCGATCTACCGCCTCGGCAGCGACGGTCACTGCGTCGCGGTCAGCCCGCATGTCGCGATCACCAACGGCCCCGCGGTCTCGCCGGACGGCAAGACGCTCTACCATGTTGATACGCTCGTCGGCGTGATCTACGCCTGCGACGTGGATCCGGACGGCACGCTGGTCAATCGCCGCGAATTCGTTCGCATCCCCAACGCCGAAGGCCATCCCGACGGCCCGACCGTCGACAGCGAGGGCTGTGTCTGGGTCGGTCTGTACAATGGCTGGGGCGTGCGCCGTTATTCGCCGACGGGCGAATTGCTCGAAGAAGTCAAATTCCCAGTCAGCGCGATCACCAAGATCGCGTTCGGCGGGCCCGAGCTCAAGACCGTGTTCGCCACCACCGCCAACAAGCACCTCGCACCTGCCGACCTCGGCAAGGAACCGCACGCGGGCGACCTGTTCCGCTTCGAGGTCAGCGTCCCCGGCCAGAGCGGCATGCTGATCCGAGAGGGCGTCTGAAGCACGGGATTATTGCGATAGATTCGCAAGTAGGTTGCGAACGCTTAGCAATAGCCGTGTGCCGAATTTGCTAACGTATCGCAAAGTGACTGCTGTTGGCGGCGCATTCACGTGCCCATCGCCCCCTCGAGCTTCTTGAGCAACGTCGCCAGCACCCATTGTTCCTTGTCGGCGAGCCCCGCCAGCATTGTCGCCTGCAGCGCCATTTCCTCGCGAAACACCTGCTCGACCAGCCCGCGCCCCTTGGGCGAGAGCTCGACAAAAACGCTGCGTTTATCGTCACTTGCAGCGGGACGACGGATCATCCGTGCCACTTCGAGCTTGTTGAGCCGCGCGGTCAGCCCGCCGGACGAAATGCCGAGCGCGCGGTAGATTTCGGTCGGCCGCAGCCGATGCGGCGGCGGTTCGGCACGCAGGGTGGCGAGCACGTCATAGCCCCCGCCGTCGATCCCATGGCTGACCAGCAAGGGCTCGACCGCGATCCGCGCGCGCTGGGTGATCCGCCGCGCACGGCCGAGCACCGATAGCCCGCGCGTGTCCACTTCGGGCATCGCCGCGGCCCATAGAGTGATCAGCTGATCGACGGGATCTGTCTCGGCCACGGCACCCTCTATCTCGATATCAAGATAAATATCTCGATATCGTGCATCTTGCCAGCAAGATTGCAATCTTTAAGATAAGATACTTGCCTTGAAGTCAAGAAATTTATCTCGAAGGCAAGTTAGGTTGCGGCACACTTGGCGGGTGCAGGTGGTCGTACGCAGCGTCGAATGCGGGCATTAAGACCCGGATTCCAACCCGTTGCAAGGCATTTCGGCAGCAAAATCGTCCCGTCGACACCGCCGCGAACGCTCGATTTGGTCTCCGAGCGGCCTCGCCGCGCCGCTCGACAGACCGTGCTTGTGGCGTCCGACCTGTTCCGACAAATTGCACCATCGCATCGGAGCAACGATCATGCGGAAGATCTTCGAGTGTACGGCGGTCGCGACCCTGCTCTTTCTCGCCCAGCCAGTCCGCGCCGAGCTGACGCCCCGCATCGCGACGCAGGAAGACCTTCTCCACGTCGCCGACGCCTTCGACCACGCACAGCTGAGCAAGGATGCCGCCGCGCTCGAGCGGATGATCGCCGACGACCTGATCTTCATCGAGAGCAGCGGCAAGCGACTGGACAAAAAGGCGTTCATCGCCGGCTGGACGGCCCCCGGCGACCGCTTCGACCCGATCGCACTGGTCGACCGCCGCCTCGTCCGGCTCGGCCGGGACGCGTTCCTGGTCACTGCGCAGACCCTTCTCTCGGGCATGTCGGACGGCAAGCGCTTCGCCAGTGCCATCCGCTACACCGACACGTTCCGTCGCATCCATGGCCGCTGGCGCGCAGTGCACATCCAGGTGACCCGGCTCGCCGGCCCGCGCTGAGGCGCGTCGAATCCGTCCTATTCTTCCACTCCTTCACGATGCAGAATATCCGAAGGTATCCGTCGGTGGGGAGTAGAAGATGGCGACTTTGGCAGCGACGCGGCCGCGCACGCGCGTGAACCCCGATCGGGCGTTCTTCGGCGGTGCCGCGATCGCGATGATCCTGGTGACCCTGCTGGGCTTCGCGCCGAGCTATTATTTCTCCTACTTCACCGCCGCGCCGGCTCTGGGCCCGCTCCTCCACCTTCACGGCATTGTGTTCAGCGCCTGGATGCTCTTGTACGCGGGGCAAACCTGGCTGGTCGGCGCCGGCAACGTCCGCCTGCACCGCCGGATCGGGCTTGCGGGCGCAGCGCTCGCCATCGGCGTGTTCGTGCTCGGCGTGGTGACCGCGATCACGCTCGCCCGCGTCAACCTCCACGCCGTCGCGCACCGCGGCCCGCCGGTGATCTTCCCGCTCGGCGCGATCACGGCCTTCGCGGGCCTCTGCGCCGCAGCCATCGCGATGCGGCGGCGCCCGATGCACCACAAGCGGCTGATGCTGCTCGCCACCGTCGCGCTCACCACCACGCCGCTGGCGCGGATCACGCGGATGACGACGAGCGCGGTCACCCCGCCGATCGGCGGCATCTTGCTGTCCGATCTGTTCCTGCTCGCCCTCGTCGCCTTCGATCTGCGCCAGCGTGGCCGCGTGCATCCGGCGACGCTCGCCGGCGGCGGCTTCCTCCTCGCCACCCAACTGTTCCGCGTGAGCGTCGGCAAGACCGCGCTGTGGCAGAGCTTCCTTCACGCCACCGTCGGTTGAACGCCGCGATCGCAGGGGCTTGCGTCCTGCGCGCAGGGGCATAGGCATGCCTTATGGACTTTGACGATCAGCTTCGCCGCTATTTCGGCAGCGCCGACCCCGCCACGCTGAGCCCCGACGCGCTCGCCGAGGGCACCGAGCGCATCCGCGTCGATCTCGGGCTCGAGACCGACCGCAACCGCCGCTTCGCTCTCTGGGCGCTGCTCCACATTCTCGGCAACGCCCCCGATCTCGACATTGCGTTCGAGGACGAAGTGGACCGCGAAGCCGCGCGCAACTTCATGGATTTGCTCGCCAACGACGCCGAATAGAGTGCGCGCCGCTTGACGGCGCTCCGCGCTGACGCGAAGGCAAGGCGTCGAGGTTCTCCGTCGTGCTCGCGCACGGTGGAGCGAAGATGGGAAGCCGGTGCGAAGCCGGCGCTGCCCCCGCAACTGTAAGCGGTGAGTGGCGGTCATTGCGTGTCACTGGTGCGCGTCACCGGGAAGGCCAGACCGTCCGCGTCGATCCGTGAGCCAGGAGACCTGCCTCCGATGCGATAACGTCCACCGGCGGGGTGCCCGGTTCGGCCGCTTGCCCCGTCGTGGCCGGTCCCGCCGGCTGCGCTAACGGTCTCGCGCCTGTCCGTCCCGCCTCATCGAAGGCAAGCAGCACGTGACCGACGCCACTCCCATCCGCCTGATCGACATGGTATTTCCCGGCGACACCAATCACCACGGGACGTTGTTCGGCGGCGCCGCGCTGGCGCATATGGACAAGGTGGCGTTCCTGGCCGCGACGCGCCACGGACGGGCCCCCTTCGTCACCGCAGCGTCCGAAAAGATCGATTTCGCCGCCCCCGCGCGCGCCGGGGACATGGTCGAAGCAAGCGGACGCGTCGTGCGCGTGGGGAGATCCTCGCTCGATGTCGAAGTCGAGCTGATCGCCGAGGGCCCGGTATCGGGCGAACGGCGGCTGTGCACCCGCGGCCGCTTCACGCTCGTCGCGGTCAAAGGTCCCGCAACGCGCCTGCCGCTGCCGCCTGTGCCGGCGTCGGGCGCCGCGCCGCAGTCCGACGATGTGCTGCGCATGGTCGAAATGGTCTTCCCGCCGCAGACCAATCATTACGGCACGCTCTACGGCGGGGATGCGCTCAAGATGATGGGCAAGGCGGCATTCATCGCGGCATCGCGTCATGCCCGGGCGGTGATGGTGATGGCAGCGTCGGATCGTATCGATTTCGTCTCGCCGATCCGCGCGGGCGAGATGGTCGAACTGGCGGCACGCGTGCAGATGACCGGACGGACATCGCTGCGCATCGGCGTCGAACTCTGGGCGGAAGACCTGATGACCGGCAACCGCCGCCGCTCGGCCACCGCGGCCTTCACCATGGTCGCGGTCGATGGCGAGGGACGCCCCAAGCCCTGGGATCGGCGCCAGGGCTAGAATTCAACTTTCCCCCTCCCTGAAAGGGGGGGGGTTAGGGGTGGGTAGCGGCAAGCGTAGCTCGACGCTCCGATGCCAGGCGATG
>NZ_JBYSXG010000022.1:0-65319 GCF_058782005.1 Sphingomonas sp. FW306-1B-B10E | reverse complement strand
ATAGGGTGTCGCCGGTGGAGAGCCCCCTCCACCAGCCTGCGGCTGGTCCCCCTCCCCGTGCCGGGGAGGATCGATGACCGCCGCCTTCGCCCGCGTTCCCGAATTGCTCGCGCAGCATCTGTTGCTCGCCTTCGCCGCATTGTTGCTCGGGCTCGTCGTCAGCCTGCCGCTCGCGGTGCTGTCCTCGCGGAGCAAGCCGGTGGCGCGCGTCGCGCTCGGCTTTGCCAGCCTGGTCCAGACGATCCCGAGCCTCGCCCTGCTCGCGCTCTTCTACCCGATCCTGCTCTGGCTCTCGGCGCTGGTCGGCGGCGGGATCCCCGCGCTCGGGTTCCTGCCGTCGTTGCTGGCGCTGTCGCTCTACGCGTTGCTGCCAATCCTGCGGAACGGCGTCACCGGGCTCGCCAATCTCGATCCGGCGGTGATCGAGGCGGCGGACGGGATGGGGATGACGCGCAACCAGCGATTGTGGCTGGTCGAGGCGCCGCTCGTCGCGCCGGTGCTGATGGCGGGGATCCGCACCGCCGCGGTGTGGACGATCGGCGCCGCGACCCTGTCGACCACGGTTGGCCAGCCGAGCCTCGGCGACCTGATCTTCGCCGGATTGCAGACGCAGAACTGGGCGCTGGTGCTTGCCGGCTGCGTCGCCGCCGCGGCGCTGGCGATCGGGGTCGACGCACTGCTCGGGCTGGCCGAGCTCGGCATCGCGCAGCGCAAGCGCGGGCTGGTCTGGGGCAGCCTCGTCGCGTTGCTCGCCCTCGCGGGAATCGCACTCGCGCCGGCATGGCCCGCGGCGCGCGGCACCGTGACGGTCGGCGCCAAGGGGTTCTCCGAGCAGTACATCCTCGCCCGGCTGATCGGGCACCGGCTCGAGGCGGCGGGATACGAGGTGCGCTACCGCGAGGGGCTGGGCTCGGCGGTGGCGTTCGGGGCGCTCGCGGCGAACGATGTCGACGTCTATGTCGATTATTCCGGGACGATCTGGACCAACCAGATGAAGCGCAGCGACGTGCCGCCGCGCGCGGCGATCGTCGACGGCGTCGCGCAATGGGCGAAGGCGACGCACGGCGTGACCCTGCTCGGATCCTTGGGGTTCGAGAATGCCTATGCCTTTGCGATGCGCGGCGACGATGCGAAGCGCCGCGGCATCGCCAGCCTCGACGATCTCGCGCGCCAGGCGGGCGAGCTGGATTTCGCCACCGATGTCGAATTCCTCGAGCGCTCCGAATGGGCGGCGGTGCGGCGCGCCTATGGGCTCAGCTTCAAATCGGCGCACCCGTATCAGCCGACCTTCATGTACCGCGCGCTGGCCAGCGGCGAGGCCGATGTCATCCCGGCCTTCTCGTCCGACGGCCGGATCGCCGCCGACAAGCTCACGGTACTGCGCGATCCCAAGGGCGCGATCCCCGGCTATGACGCGATCCTGCTGCTCGCGCCGCGCCGCGCCGGCGACGCGCGCTTTCAGGCGGCACTGCGCCCGCTGATCGGCGCGATTCCAGTGGAGAAGATGCGCGAGGCCAATTATCTCGTCGACCGCGACGCCGATAAGCGAAGCCCCGACCAGGCGGCCGCATGGCTGGCGCGTGGACTCGGGCGCTGAGTTTGCGGTATCGCTAACACAAAGCACGAACGGGGAGAGTGAAGATGCGGCCTGGGACGAAGCTGTTGCTTGCAACCACGATTTTCTGGGCCGCGCCGGCCTTGGCGCAGCAAGCGCCGACAGCGCTGTCTGGGACCACCGTCGCCGATCCTGCGAAATGGCCCAGGACCGCGAGCGAGGGGCTGGTCGATCCCGAGACCGAGAAGTTCGTCTCGGGACTGCTCGCCAAGATGACGCTCGAGCAGAAGGTCGGGCAGATGATCCAGGGCGATATCGGCAGCATCAAGCCAGAGGAATTGCGCAAATATCCGCTCGGCTCGATCCTCGCCGGGGGCAATTCGCCGCCGCTCTCGGGCAATGACCGCTCCGGTCAGGCCGATTGGGTCGCTACCGCGCGTGCCTTCCGCGCCGTCGCGATGGAGCCGCATCCGGGCGGCGTGACGATCCCGCTGATCTTCGGGGTCGACGCGGTCCACGGCAACAACAACGTCGTCGGCGCGACGCTCTTCCCGCACAATATCGGGCTCGGTGCGGCCAACGATCCCGCGCTGATGCGCCGCATCGGCGCGGCGACCGCCGAGGAGACCGCGGCAGCCGGTCCCGATTGGGCGTTCGGCCCGACGCTTGCGGTGCCGCAGGACGATCGCTGGGGGCGCAGCTACGAAGGCTATTCGGAGGATCCGGCGCTCGTGCGGTCCTATGCCGGCGAGATGGTCCGCGGACTGCAGGGCGAGCCCGGCACCACCGGGCGCATCCAGAAGGGCAAGGTCGCCGCTTCCGCCAAGCACTTCCTCGGCGACGGCGGCACCTTCAACGGCGTCGACCAGGGCGACACGCGGGTGAGCGAGGACGAACTGGTTGCGATCCACAGCGCCGGCTATCCCAAGGCGATCGAAGCCGGCACGCTCACCGTGATGGCATCGTTCAACAGCTGGAACGGCGCGCGCATGCACGGCAACAAGTCGCTGCTCACCGACGTGCTGAAGGGCCGGCTGGGCTTCCAGGGCTTCGTCGTCGGCGACTGGAACGGCCACGCCCAGATCCCCGGCTGCACCGCGACCGATTGCGCCGCGACGTTCAACGCCGGGCTCGACATGGCGATGGCGCCGGACAGCTGGAAGGGGCTGTTCGAGTCGACCGTGCGGCACGTAAAGGACGGCACGCTCCCGATGGCGCGGGTCGACGACGCGGTGCGCCGCATCCTGCGCGTCAAGGCAAAGCTCGGGCTGTTCGACCCCGCCCGCCCGATCGAGGGCAAGACCAATGTGCTGGGTAATGCCGAGCACCGCGCGATCGCGCGCCAGGCCGCGGCGGAGTCGCTGGTGCTGCTCAAGAACAATGGCGTGCTGCCGGTAAAGGCGAGCGCCCGAGTGCTGGTCACCGGCCCCGGCGCCGACTCGATGGGAATGCAGACCGGCGGCTGGACCTTGAGCTGGCAGGGCGACGGCAACGGCAACGAGCTGTTCCCCAATGGCGAGACGATCTTCTCGGGCGTCAAGAAGGCCGTCGAGGCCGCCGGCGGCACCGCGAGCTACTCGCCCGACGGCACCTTCACTGCGCAGCCCGACGTTGCGATCGTCGTGTTCGGCGAGCAGCCTTATGCCGAGATGCGCGGCGACCTGCGCACGCTCGAATTCCAGCCCGGCGACAAGCAGGCACTGGCGTTGCTCAAGAAGCTCAAGAATGCCGGCGTACCGGTGGTTTCGGTGTTCCTCTCCGGACGGCCGCTCTGGACCAACCCGGAGATCAACGCCTCGGACGCGTTCGTCGCGGCCTGGCTGCCGGGTAGCGAGGGCGGCGGTATCGCCGACGTGCTGGTCGGCGACGCGCAGGGCAAGCCGCGCATGGACTTCAAGGGACGTCTGTCGTTCAGCTGGCCCAAGACCGCGGGGCAGTTCGCCAACAACAAGGGCAAGCCCGGCTACGACCCGCTGTTCGCGCTCGGCTATGGCCTGAGCTACGCCAAAAGCGGGACCGTGCCCGCGCTGAGCGAGGAAGCCGGGCTCGACCCGTCGCTCGGCAATACCGGCACTTTCTTCGCCAAGGGCGTGACCCCCGCGCCCTTCTCCTTCGCGACCGACAGCCGGATAACGCGGCGGACCGTCGACGGCCCGCAGACGCAGGAAGGCGCGCAGCAGCTCGTCTGGCCGAACGGCCCGGCGACGCTGCGGATCGGCGGCGGTAGCGATCTCGACCTCACCCGCGAGGCCAATGGCGACCTGTCGCTGCAGATCAGCTACCGCGTCGATCGCGCACCCGCCGGCAAGGTCCGCCTGTCGATGGAAGGCGGCGCCAATAAGGGGACGATCGACGCGACCAGCCTGTTCGCCGGGCCGGCCGGCACCTGGAAGACCGCCAAGATCTTCCTCAAATGCTATCAGCAGAACGGCGTCGACCTGACCAAGGTCAGCGCGCCGGTGGTGCTCCAGGCATCGGGGCCGTTCGGGCTGAGCATCGCCGACATCCGGATCGTCTCCGACCCCAACGTCTCGACCTGCCCCGGCGCCAAACCGTGAGCGAAGCCGCCGCGATCCAGACGATCGCGATCGCCCGCCATGGCATCCGCGCCGAGCTGCTCACGCTCGGTGCGGCGCTGCACCGGCTCGACGTGCCGGATCGCGACGGCACGCCCGCCAATGTCGTGCTCGGCTATCGGGATCTCGCGGAGTATCGTGTGCATCCGCGCTTCTACGGCGTGATCGCGGGCCGCTACGCCAACCGCATCGGCGGCGCGCGGTTCAGCCTCGACGGCGTGGAATACCGGCTGCCGGCGAACAACGGCGCCAACAGCCTGCATTCGGGGCCGGGCGGCTTCGACGTGCAGGACTGGACGGTCGCGGCGCGCGATGCGCATTCAGTGACCTTCGCGCTGCAAAGCCCTGACGGCGATCACGGCTTTCCCGGCAACCTCCATGTCGAGGCGCATTATGCGATCGAGGCGCACGGGCTGACGCTCGCGCTGCGGGCCACCACCGACCGCGCGACGATCGTCAACCTGACCAACCACGCTTATTTCAACCTGGCCGGCGAGAGCAGTGGTGCGACCGTGCTCGATCATATCCTCCAGATCCCGGCGAGCCAGTTCACCCCGGTCGACGCCGGCCTGATCCCCATCGGCGAGCTGCGCCCGGTCGATGGCACGCCGTTCGATTTCCGCACCCCCAAGCCCGTCGGCCGAGACATCGCCGCGAACGATCCGCAGCTGGCGCTCGGCAAGGGCTATGATCACAATTTCGTCCTGGTCGGCGCGGCGGGGACGATCCGGCGCATCGCGACTCTGTTCGATCCCGCTTCGGGCCGGGTGATGGACGTACATTCGACCGAGCCGGGGGTGCAGCTCTATACCGGCAACCATCTCGCCGGCGGCGCACCCGGCACCGGCGGTGGCATCTACCCGATGCGCGGCGGCCTCTGCCTCGAACCGCAGAAATTCCCCGACAGCCCCAACAAGCCCAACTTTCCCTCGGCGCGGCTCGATCCGGGGCGGGAATATCGCCACGACATCGCCTTCCGGTTCCGCACGGCGAAGGATAGGGTCGAGGCGTTCGCCTAGGGGAGGACTCGCGATGTTCCTGATTGTCGCAGCGTTGCTGTCGACGCCGGTCGCGGTCCGTCAGCAAGTGCCCGACGACGATCAGGCGCACCGGTCCTGGCAGGTCCCGCCCGTTCCGCCGCCGCCGCCCGCTATTCTCTCGATCGAAGGCCAGCTGATCGCGAAATCCTGTCAGGGCCGGCGCGCCGCCGCGCGTAGTTGCACGACCTATGTGACCGCTGTCGCCGACCAATTGCTTCTCGACCACCGGATCTGTCCGGCCGGCGGCGGGCTGGACACCGAGTCGCTGGTCGACGCGGTCCGAAGCTATCTCAAGCGGCGGCCGGCAATGGCGGAAAGCCACGGGAGCGCGCTGGTACGCGCGGCGCTGCTGGAGCGCTTTCCCTGCCGGCACTGAAGCGCCGGCGCGCCGCCATCATGAATATCTCAAGGCCAAGCGGAGCCTAGCCACGGACGTCGCGTTGCAGCGGCATGAGCGATTCGATCGACGATCTACAGAAGCGCATGGAAGCCGCCGCCGAAGCAATGGATTTCGAGGAGGCGCGCCGGCTTCGCGATCGGATCAACCTGCTGCGCGGCGGGGCAACGCCCGACGCCGCGCGCGATGCGGACACGTCCGGCCTGACACGGCAGCAGCCGGGCGCGATGGGGTTGGGCACCAGCCAGCAACGCATGACGCCCCCGCCGGACTGGAAGAAGCCGAAAAAGCCGGACCCCATGACCACAGCCACCAATCGCCGGCGTGGGAAATAGGATTCGAAGGCGATCGCAGCGAATACGAAAAAGCGGAGCGCCGCCGGGTGCAGCGCTCCGCTTTTCTTCGAATAGCGACTGCCGGCGCTTAGAGCGTCGGCTTGCCGTCGACGCGGCGGGGAACGCTCGAATCGTCGCGCAACTCGGCGGGGAGCAGCGCGGCGGGCAGGTCCTGATAGGCTACCGGGCGCAGGAAGCGCTCGATCGCCAGCGTGCCGACCGAAGTGCTGCGCCCGTCCGAGGTCGACGGGAACGGCCCGCCATGGACCTGCGCATCGGTGACTTCGACGCCGGTCGGCCAGCCATTGGCGAGGATGCGCCCGGCAAGGTTCTCGAGCACCGGCAGCAGCGCGCGGGCGGCATCGGTGTCGCTCTCTTCGAGGTGCAGCGTCGCGGTGAGCTGGCCCTCGATCAGGGCGACGACCTGTTTGAGCTGCTCGACATCGGCGCAGCGCACCAGCAGCGAGGCGGCGCCGAACACTTCCTCGGCATGGCTCGGATCGGCGATGAAGTCGGCGCCGGTCATCATGAACAGCGCGCCGCGGCCCGAAGTCGGCCCTGCGGCTTCCTGTCCCTGTGCGACGAGCTTGAGCGCCGGCGCCGAAGCCCAGCGCGCGACGCCGCTCTCATAGGCCTTGTGGATGCCGGGCGTGAGCATGACCTGCGACGGCGCGCCGATCATCGCCTCGGTCGCCGAAGCGACGAAGGTGTCGAGATCGGGGCCTTCGAGCGCAAGGACGAGACCGGGATTGGTGCAGAATTGGCCCGCGCCCATCGTCAGCGACGCGACGAACGCCTTGCCGAGCGCTTCCGCCCGCGCGGCGAGGGCACCGGGGAGCAGGAACACCGGGTTGATGCTGCTCATCTCGGCATAGACCGGGATCGGCACCGGGCGGTTCTGGGCGAGCTTCATCAGCGCAGTGCCGCCGCCGCGCGACCCGGTGAAGCCGACCGCCTTGATCCGCGGATCGGTGACCAGCGCGGAGCCGACCGAATTGCCCGCGCCGTTGATCAGCGAGAACACGCCCTCGGGCATGCCGGTCTTGGCTGCGGCGCGGGTGATCGCGCCGGCGACCAGCTCCGAGGTGCCGGGATGCGCCGAATGACCCTTGACGATTACCGGGCAGCCGGCGGCGAGCGCCGCGGCGGTGTCACCGCCGGCGACCGAGAAAGCGAGCGGGAAGTTCGACGCGCCGAACACGGTGACGGGGCCGAGCGGCACCATGCGCAGCCGCAGATCGGGCTTGGGCGCGGGGGCGCGATCGGGAATGGCGTGGTCGATACGGGCGCGGAGATAGTCGCCGAGGCGGAGCTCCTTGGCGAACAGGCGGAGCTGGCCGGCGGTGCGTCCGCGCTCGCCGGTCAGGCGCGCCTGGGGCAGGCCGCTCTCCTGCATCGCGCGCTCGACCAGTTCGTCACCCAAGGCCTCGATCTCGTCGGCGATCGCTTCGAGGAACTTGGCGCGATCCTCGCGCGGCAGCGCCGAATAGATCGGGAAGGCGGCTTCGGCAGCGGCGCAGGCGGTCTCGACATCGTCGGTGGTGGCGACGCTGAAGCTCGGCTCGATCTCGGCGCCGGTGGCCGCGGCGATGGCCTTGAAGCCCGGTCCGTCGCGCGCGACGCGCTTCGATGCGACAAACAATTCCCCGGTCAGCGCCATGCGAACTCTCCGATGTGACAAAATTAAGTTAGCGGTAACAATGTATACCGGGCGATTTAAGCACGGCAGGGGCGTGGTGCAACCCGAAGCTCAGCAGCAAACCGCCACCGTCCCGGCGCCGGCGCCGGGATCGCGCGCCTCCATCGTATCGGTAAGGCCGCGCTCGACCAGCCGCGCCATCGCATCGTGCGCGCCCTCGGCGTCACGCGCCGCGATTGCCTCGTAGACGGCGAGGTGGACCGGCAGCGCGTCGTGCGGGGCGGGCAGCCGGTGCTGCTTGAACGCCGTGGTGATCGCGATCGCCGCGGCGACGCCGCTGGTCAGCGAGATGACGAAGTCGTTGGCCGATGCCTCGAGCAGCGCCGAGTGGAAATCCTGGTCGCAGTGCCGTCCCGCCTCGGTGGCGAAGCCGTGCTCGGCGACACCGTCGAGCCCCGCCTTCATCCGCGCGAGTTGCTCGGCGGTCCGCCGTGTTGCGGCGAGCCGCGCGGCATCGGGCTCGACGATGCGGCGCAGCTCGAACAGATTGGCGATCAGACCGGGATCGGGCTCGCCGGCGAAGATCCAGCCGAGCACGTCGGGATCGAGCAGATGCCATTCCTTGCGGGGCGAGACCTGGGTGCCGATCTTCGGCCGCGAATGGACCAGGCCCTTGGCGGCGAGGATGCGGATCGCCTCGCGATAAGCGGTGCGCGACACGTTGAACTGGCTGCTCGCGGCGATCTCGCCTTCGAGGATTGCGCCGGGCGCGAGCGCGCCCGAGACGATGCGGATGCCGAGCGTCCGTGCCACCGTGCCGTGCAGCCGCAGCGAACGCGGCCGCGGCGTGCGCCGGCGCACGCGCTGCGGTTTGGCATCGGGCTGCGGCTTGTTCTGGGCGGTGGCCATCGGCTCCTGACTGGCATGCGGCGGCCGAACGCGGCGAGGGGCGGCCAGCGCTGCTCTCTAGCTGCAATCGCCGTCCACATAAAGGCTGTCCGCCATCACTATGGGCGTTCTCAGGTCACGCCATGAACAGCCGTAGTAATAGTGAAAATCGTTGCTGCGAAAGAATGTTACAAAAAGCTTTCAAGGTTAAACTTCGCTGTTAACGTGCATGTTGCGAGTCGCCGGGATTGCCGAATCCCGTTTGGGGTTCGTCGGTCCCGATTTGGGGGCGACGGTGGCTCGCGCCGAGGGCAGTCGCTCCCAACAGGGGAGTTAAGGACTATGGCTTCGACACCGGCTCGCACGGCGCTTCGGCACGTGCTGCAAGGGACTGCCGCGCTCGGCGCAATCGCGCTGGCCAACACTGCGTTCGCCCAGGATCGTCCCAGCGGGGTCGAGAACACGCCCGGGATCGTCATCCGCAACGATCTCAATCCCAACACGCTGCCGCCGACCGGGGTCCTCGATCCGGTCGACATCACCGGCGTCGGCCAAGTCACCGTCGACGAGGGCGGCGGGTTCGTCGGCCTGTGCACCGGCACGCTGATCAATCCGCGCACCGTGATCTTCGCGGCGCACTGCGTCAACGAAGCCCCCGCCGCCAGCTATGGCAAGGCGACCGGCGGCACCGGGATCAGCGTCGGGTTCAAGATGGACAACCGGCCCGCGCTCCAGCAGTGGCTCGGCGCCGGCAACTATGCCACCAACACCGCCAATGCGCTCTACAATGTCGAGCAGGTCTGGTACGACCAGCGCTCGACCACGCCGACCGCGAACAGCTTCCTCGAGGGCGACGTCGCGCTGGCGACGCTCGACGCCCCGGCGACGGGCATTCCGACCTGGACGATGCTGTTCTCGCCGCTGACCGAAGAGACGCATGCGGTGATCACCGGCTACGGCAATCGCGGCACCAGTGCGACCGGCGAGGCGGGAATCGATTTCCGCCGCCGCGTCGCCGAGAACATGCTGTCGGTGCTCGGCTCGCTCAACGACCGCGACGAATGGCTGTTCGGCGAGACCGGGGTCAATCCGCAAAGCCTTTACATGACCGACTTCGACAGTCCGGCGGGCCAGGCGGCGTACAACCCCAATACGGGCAATTACGATTTCGACCTGTTCAACGGCAGCGCGCTCCCGCGTGAAGGCACCACCGGCGGCGGCGATTCGGGCGGCCCGCTGATCGTCGATCAGAAGTTCAACAAGTCGGTGGTGGTCGGCGTGCTCTCGGGCGGGTCGCGCTTCTTCACCAACCAGAAATTCTCGACCTACGGAACGCACAGCTTCTATCAGCCCTTGTTCCTGTTCTGGGACGCGATCGTCGCCAACAACAGCTACGTCTATGCCAGCGCCAAGGCAGGCGCGGGCGATTGGGACGATGCCAGCCATTGGGTCCAGGACATGGATCCGAACTATGCGATCACGGTCAACGGCCAGTTGGTCAACGGCCTGCCCGACACGCCGGCGCTCGGCGTCAGCGGCAACACGGTCAAGTTCGGTTCGATCTGCTTCCTCGACGATTGCACCAATCTCGCCAATGACGACGAAGCGACGCCGTTCCCGACCGGCAACGGCACGCCGATCTACATCGTCGGCGGCCCCGGCACGACCAACTTCGTGCCCAACAACGTCGTCGCCAACCCGACCCTGGGGGTGAAGGCGCGCTATTACGACGTCACCTTGGCGTCGAACGGCCTTACCAGCCTCGGCACCAACCGCACGATCGACCGGTTGACGGTGAACGGCGCACACATTCTCGACGTCCGCAACACCGGCCAGCTCAACGTCCTCACCGACTTCACGCAGTGGTCGGGCTGGACCAATGTCGACGGCCTGCTGCGCTCGCGCGAGGCGATGATCGCGACCGGGACGCTCAGCGGCACCGGCACGATCGACCCGACCTATCTGACCATCGGCGCCGCCACGGTGTCGCCGGGCGCGACGGCCGCGGGCACGCTGACGGTGCGCGGTGACCTGATCCTGTCGTCGGGAGCCAAGCTGGCGATCGATCTCGGCCAGTCGCAATGGGACCGGCTGATCGTCCAGGGCGACGCCCAGAACACCGGCATCGCCGCGCTGGGCGGCACCGTGGCGTTCACGCGCGGCGTGATGTCGAGCGCACCGCGCGACGGCCAGAGCTTCGTGTTCCTGACCGCGGCCGGCGGGGTCAACGGTACCTTCGGCAATGTGACGAGCACCAGCCTCGGCGTGCTGCAGCCGACGGTGACCTATCAGGCGAACTCGGTGACGGTGACGCTCAACGCCGGCTCGCTGGCGGCCTTCCTCGGCAAGGGCAGCGGCACCGCCGGCGTTTTCGCCAGCGCGCTCGATTCGCTGCGCGCGAAGCATTATGACAACCTCTACAACCTCTACGGCGCGGTCGACCTGATGGCGCCCGAGCAGATGGCGTCGACGCTGCGCGGGCTCAATCCGGCGATCATGGGCGAGTCGCGAGCGCTCCAGCAGCGCCAGTCGACGGTGATGCTCAACGCCGTCACCGACCGCCTGTCGATGCTCGGTACCGGCCGTGCCGCCGGCCAGCTCAGCATCGTCGGCACCCCCGACGCGCTGACCGGTCTCACCAGCGTCGATCGCGGCGAGACCGCGGCACGGTCGAGCACGGTCCGTGCGCTGCTGCCGAGCACCACGAGCATCGGCAACCTGCCGGAGACGGTGTCCGGCTTCATCTCGGGCGGCTTCGCCAATGGCGGGGCCGGCTATGGCGTGCGCGGCCAGATGAACGGCCAGCAGAGCTGGTATGTCGGCATGGGCCTCGAAATGGAGGTCGCCGATTACACCACGCTCGGCACCGCGGTCGGCTTCTCGGAAGGCACCAGCCGGCCGGGCGGCGGCGACGAGGCGGACAGCCGCGTGTCGCAGATCAGCGTCTACGGCTCGCACCGGCTCGGCGGCGGCGCCTATCTCGCCGGCGTCGGCACGGCCGAGCAGACGCGCACCGGGCTGCGCCGCGAGGCGAGCACGGGCGACGCCGCCTATCGGCTCGCCGGCAGCGCCAACATCAGCCGCTATGCCGCCCGCGCCGAAGCGGGCGTCAACCTCGACATGGGGCAGAAGCTGACGCTGACCCCGCGCGTGTCGCTCGGCTATTCGTCCTTCGCCTACACGCCGTTCCGCGAAGGCGGCGGCGAGCTGGCGCTGCAGGTCGACCGGATGAGCGCGTCGACCTTCGACGGGCGCGCCGGGCTGCAGTTCGGCGGATCGGCGAAGATGGGCAGCTGGACTCTGGTGCCGCAGATGACTGCGGACATGGTCCACACGCTCGCGGGCAATCGCGGGTCGATGCTGGTCCGCTTCGCCGCGGCGCCCGACGTCGCGATGCTGCTGCCGCTGATGAACGGCGACGCGACCTATGGCGAGGTTCGCGGCGGCTTCCGCCTGGTCAACGGTCCGGTCGCGTTCGGCGCAGGCGTGGAGCGGCGGATCGGGCATGCGCTCTACCGCGAC
Organism: Sphingomonas sp. FW306-1B-B10E; assembly: GCF_058782005.1. NCBI lineage: Bacteria > Pseudomonadati > Pseudomonadota > Alphaproteobacteria > Sphingomonadales > Sphingomonadaceae > Sphingomonas > Sphingomonas sp. FW306-1B-B10E. The sequence goes on along the minus strand of NZ_JBYSXG010000022.1, from coordinate 53,367 downwards.
GATCGCGCGGTGGTGGACGCCAGCTTCCGCTTCTGACCAGAGGCACGGGGCCGGGAGAGATCCCGGCGCCGTGTCCATTTCAGCCGCGCATGCCGAGCGCGCGGTTCCGATAGAAATCGATTCCCAGCATCAGGCTCTCGGCGATCCGCGCAGCCTTTTCCTGCATCGCCGCCGCGCCCTCGGCGGGCAGCAACGCGTCGGTGGTCTCGCGCCACAGCGCCAGCCATCGCTCGAAAGTCGCCGGGGTCAGCTGGGTCGCATGCCGCGCATGCGCCACCATCGGCTGGCCCTTGTAGCGCCCGCTTGTCAGCATCACCGAGGACCAGAATGCCTGGAGCGTCTCCAGATGCCCCGGCCAGTCGTGGATCGCGCCGTTGAAGATCGGCCCGAGCAGTTCGTCGCTGCGGACACGGGCGTAGAAGGCATCCACCACCCGGGCGAGATCATCTTCGGTAAGCTCGAGCGTCATGGCAGTCTCAAATTTGCGGGCGCGTGGTTGCCCGATCCCATCGGGTCGGAACGCGCCTCCAACCTGGCGGGCCATAGCCGATCTTCAAGGTCGGCGCGCTTGGACAAATTGTCTGGCGCGCCCGAGTGCGCGGGCGCACAATCGCGCGAACCAAGGAGGGGGCATGCGGGGGAAATCCATCGCCGTGACGACTCTGGTCGCGGGTACGCTCGACATCCTGTCGGCGGTCGTGATCGCGTCGGCCCGAGGCAAGCCGGTCGACGCCATGCTCCAGCGCGTCGCGTCGGGGCCGCTCGGCGACTGGCCGCTCGCGCAGGGCTGGAGGGGAGCGTCCGCGGGGCTCGTCGTCCATTATGCGCTGATGACGATCATGGTGGCGGCGTTCGCGCTGGCCGCGCCGCGGCTGCCGCGGCTCGGCAGGTTCCGGCTGGCCTATGGGGTCGGCTATGGCGCCTTGCTGTATCTGATCATGTACTGGATCGTGGTGCCGCTGCGCTGGCCGGGGACCGCGCGCGCCACCAACGGTCTCGTCGGGATCGCGCTGCCGCTTGCGGTCCATATCCTGCTGGTCGGCGTTCCGATCGCGCTGATCCTGGGTGCGCGAGTCAGGCGGCATCGGGAATAGGATAGCCTTACTTGTTCCCCGGCGAAGGCCGGGGCCCAGCTTCGGCGAAGACGATAGGGCGCAGCGCCGTCGAGAGCGTGTGCAACTGGCCCCGGCCTTCGCCGGGGAACAGCTCAGCGATGAGAATTGCCCCGGAAGAGGCGATAGCGGATCCGATACAGGTCCATGCCACCTTGCGCGCTTTGCCGGGAGAAGGTCAGCCCGTCGCGGTCCGACCAGTCGAGCGGCGCGCCATAGGGGTCGGCGCCATTGTCGATCGATGCGGGAAGGGGCGTTCCGCCGTCATGACCCTGCGCGCCGCGCGTAGCGTGGAACAGCATCACCGTGTCGGTGCGGAAGCCCATCGCGCGCGAACCCGATCGTCGTGCCGTCGCGCAGGAAGCTGGCGTCGAACGCGTTCGCGGCTGTGTTGACCGCGCCGGGCAGCGGTCGCGCGGACGCGAAGCCGGCGCCGCTTCGCCGCGCGGTGAGCAAGTCGTGCCCCCGCGCCGCACCGGCCCGCCTGCGCGCCAACCATGGTGCGGCCCTTTAAATGTAGGATTTGATCTGCTCCATACTGTTAGATGGAATCGCACCTCGACGCCCGCCATGCAGGCCTCGGCATATGCCGTGCCTGTGCCGTCCATGACTCTGCCAGCCCGCGCTGTATCGTCGCGCGCGCGGCGCGGGTTGCGGGGATGTCGCGGTCGAGCGCGCATCGGTTGCGTTGTCGCCTCGCCGGGACCGTTCGACCGCGACTGGGACCAGGCCCTCGCCGTTCACGCCCGGCGCCTGATCAATCCGTTCGCGCCGGATCCCGCGGCGGTCGCGTCGCAGTCGCCTCGGTGTCGCGTCGCTGTGGCCTTGCCGGCGCGTCGGTGTCGCGTCGCTGCGGCCTTGCCGGCGCGTCGGCATCGCGTTGCCGTCGCGCGATTGGCGCGTCGGTGTCGCGTGGGTGGCGCGTCAGTGTCGCGCAACGGTCGCTTCGCAGGCGCAAACCCGTCGCTTCGCGGGCGCATTGGCCGCTTCATGCTGCCAGGCCGGCAACTTGCGCAACTTCACCGGCATCCCCCGCGCTCGAATTCGCTGACCCAGTTGGTCTCCCAGCTGGTGCCGCCGTCGGCCGACATGGCTTGCTCCCAGCGAGCGCTGTTCGCGGTGATCGCCGACCAGCGGACGCGGGTGAGAACCGGGCGGCCGTCGAGCATGTCCGTGCTCTCGAAGCTGCCGACGCCGTCGGCGAAGCGGCCGCGCAGCGGCGTCCCGAACCCGGTCGGGTCGCGGCCGTCGAGCCACCAGCTCAGCCATTCGCCGGTCTTCGGGTCGAAGCTGCGCAGTCCGATTCCGGTCTGCGCGCCGCCGGCCCGATCGAAGCGATTGTCACCGATATTGGCGTGCCCGCCGAGCGCCGGACGATTGACCAAGGTGCCGGTGAAGCGCTCCCAGTCGCTGCTCCCGGCGAGCCGCTTGCGCAGCCGGCGATGCCGCACCGCCCAGCTGCCATGAATGAAGTCGAAGTCGCGCGGATGACCCGCGATCATCGGCAGCGTGGTCGCGACCGGGGCGGTGCGGGTGAAGAAATTCTCCCAATTGACCTCCCAACTCTTGCCGCCGTCGGTCGACATCGCCTGCTCCCAATGGGGACGGCGGCTATGGATATCGAGCCAGCGGAAGCGCACCGTCACCGGGGTGCCCTTGAACATGTCGGGTCCCGCGAAGACGCCCGCGTCGCCGGCGAAGCCACCGCGGACGGGCGGGTCGATCACGCTCGGGTTGCGGCCGTCGATCCACCAGATCGCCCAGCGGTCGGTCCGCGGATCCCATGCCCGTACGGTGAGCCCGCGATAGGTGCCGCTCGGGATGTCGACGATGTTGTCGTCGATCGTCGCCAGCCCGCCGAGCGCCAGCCACAGCACGCTCTTGCCGCCGAATTCCCGCCAGTCATGGTTGTTCGCCAGCCGCTGTTCGAGCCGACGGTGCCACACGTCCCATTCGCCGACCAGCCAGTCCCAGTCGTGCGCCCGCGCGGCGGGATCTGTCGCCGCCACTGCGCGCAGCGGGTGCGCCAGTGCTGCCGCGGCGGTCATGCCGGCGATCCACTCGCGTCGCGAAGCCTGTATGCGCATCTGCCCGCCTCCTCGATCTCCGAACCAAGAAGATCGCACGCGCACGCTTTTGGCTATGCGAAGCTTCGCGCTGGAGGCTAAACTGGACTTATGCTCGACCGGCCGCTTCCGTCGCTCGCCGCGATCCGCGCCTTCGAGGCGGCGGCGCGGCACGGCAGCTTCACCCAGGCAGGCGGCGAGCTCGGCACATCCTCGGCATCGGTCAGCTACCATGTCCGCCAGCTGGAGGCGCAGCTCGGGGTCACCTTGTTCCGGCGGCACCCGCACCGTGTCGAGCTGAGCGAGGCGGGGGCGCTGATCGCGGCGGAGGCCGAGAAGGCGTTCGCCGGGCTCCGCGCCAGCTTCGCCCGCGCGGCCGAGCTCGAGGAAGGGCGGCTGTCGCTGACCTGCCTGCCCACCTTCGGGTCGAGCTGGCTGACGCCGCGGCTCGGCCGGTTTCGCGCGCTCCACCCCGACATCGTCCTCCAGCTCGACGTGTCCGACGCGGCCGAGGACCTTGCCGGGGGGCGCTACGACGTCGCGATCCGCAACGGCGACGGCCAATGGCCGGGGCTGCGCACCGTGGAATTGTTCCCCAGCCTGTTCATGCCGCTGTGCGTGCCCGAGCTGAAGGCCGCGGCGGCGGGGATAGCGGATCCGCGCACCGCGCTTGCCGTGCCGCTACTCGGGCGGCCGGACTGGTGGGCGGCCTGGTACCGGGCGCTCGGATGGGCGGAGGGGCCGCCGCCGTCGCGCTTCGGCACCAGCCTCGCGACCGAATATCTCGACGTTGCCGCGGCTTTGGCGGGGCACGGCGTGGTGATCGCCTCGCCGATCCTGTTCCAGGCCGAGCTCGATTCGGGCCGGCTGGTCGCCGCGCACCCGCGGGTCGTGCCGGCACGCCGATCCTTCTGGCTGGCCTATCCGGTGGCGCGCCGGCACAGCCGCAAGATCGCGCTGTTCCGCGACTGGTTGTGCGAGGAGGCGGCCGCGGCACGCGAGGCTGCCCGACCGATTGTCGATGGAGGTGGATGATGGCGCTGGTGGAACTCGGCCGTTTCGATCGCCAGGAGGCGTATATCGTCCAGAGCCGGCTCGAGAGCGAAGACATTCCAAGCTTCGTCTTCGATGCCGGGACGAGCATCGCCGATGGCAGCTGGCTGCTCATCCCGGTCCGGGTGATGGTCGACGACGAGGATGTCGAGGCCGCACGGGCACTGCTCGATCCTTAGGTAAGGGCCCGCCGGCAGGCGGATGGCATCAATTGTCCGTCTGGCTTGGGAACGGCAGCCGACGCCCCGATCGTCGACATGGCGGCAACAGGTCAGTACCTAGCAGAGATAGTCCACGCGCGTGCCTGTGATAGTGATCATGCCCCGCAATGGCATGCCACCGGTATAGTAGCATCCTTCCGCTGAATGGCGTTTGCCTTGGAACGACCATGAGAGAACAGCTTGGGCCTCACCGTATAGCGGGTCCTCAAAAAGGACCTGTGTTCCTGGAGGCAAGCTTCCAAGCTCCCAAGTCTTTCGACCGTCGGTGATTGATACATTCGCGACGCGATGTCTCGTGCCATTCCTGATTATGAGGTCGCTGCTGTCGTCGCTGCATGCTGGCATCGCCAGGATGAGCGCGAGGATGCCAAACATCCTTGTCCGCCGCCCCGCGGGATTTGAGCGGTGTCTCATTTGAGCAGGCTGGCAGGACACAGCCACTCTTTCAATGGCGGCTTTCGCCCGTTCCCAGCCGCTAGCGATCTGCAGGCGGAATGCCCGCTTGCACGATGCCGGCAGCGTCGCTCCCACCTTCGCGGCCTGGGCGTCGGCTCAGTGGACCGGGCCATGGAACTCAGCTTCGACCACACCCAACCGCCAACCCGGCGGTACCGCGTCCGCACCGGTGTCGCCCGCCTTGCGCGCGGTGTCGAGCTCGACGACCTTGCCGAAGGCGTCGCGGTCCTCGACGGGGCCGGTCTGGGCTATGCGTAGCACGCTGCCGCGTGCGGGCGCGAAGGCAAGGTGGGCATAGCCGAGCTGGCGCTCGGTCTCGCCCTGCCACACCGTTCTGCCGTCCAGCGTGATCCGCAGCATATAGCTGCGCGAGCGCCAGCCGACGAGCTTGAGGTCGATTTCGCTCAGCGTCGCGGGCGCGGCGAAGCGATATTCGATCCATGCACCGCCGGGCCGGCCGTCGCTGGTCCAGCGCGACAGCTCGTTGTCGTCCACGCTGTTCGCCGCGTCACCCTGATTCGACCCCGCGACGACTGTCGCGGCCTCGACCGTGGTTCGGCTCGGCATGAACGACGGCCCCGACGGCGTCGGCCCCCGCGTGAGCAGCCCGGGCTGGCGATCCTCGGGGAAGTCCGCCGATAGTCCACCCGCCGCGGGCGTTACCCGTATCGTCGGGATCGCCAGCGTCGCGCCCTTGAGCCCCGCTGCGCTCGCGGTGATGCGCACCGTGCCGGTGCTATTGCCTGCGCGCAGCAGTACGCGATTGACCCCGGCCTCGACCGGCAGCGTCCGCGACAGGATGTAATTGTCCTCCTCGCGCGCGGTGCCGGCATATTGCGTGGTCTGGTCGGCACCGGCGGGCTTGATCGGCTCGGCCGATCCGGCGGCGATTGCGGCGCGCGGCTTGCCCGAGGAATCTCCCTGCGCGATCCCGCCGCGCCATTCGACGGGGCCGTCGAGGGTGAACGCAACCTTGTCATTGGCGGTCGGTACGCGCCGGCCCTGCGCGTCGACCACTTCGACATCGACCAGGGCGACATCGGCCCCGTCCATCACGAAGCCGCGCGGCGAGGCATGCGGGGTGAGCCGCAGGGCCACCGGCGCGCCGACGGTCTCCAGGTGATATTCGGACCGCCGTCCATCGGCATGCGTCGCAACCGCGCGCAAGATCCCGGGCGCCCAGGCGACATCCGCCCAGCGGAACAGGAAGCCGTCGCTCGGCATGCGCGTGCCGAGCGATTTCCCGCCCAGGAACAGCTCGACGCGTGTGCCATTCGACACCACGGTGACGTCCTTGCGCGTGCCGGGCGCGTAGTTCCAATGGCCGATGATATGCGTGCGCGGGGTGACGCTGTCGACCCAGTCGCTCCACATCACCTGGTGCGCGTAGAAACCTTCCTTCGGCAGGCGCATCGCATCGACTTCGCCCGAGCGACGATAATTGTTGTCGCCGCGGTAATGGGTGTTCGAATCCGAGAAGATGATGTTCACCCCGCCCGAGCTCACCCGCTTCCCGGTCCCCGGACGCACGCGGTAATAGTCCCACCAGCGCTTGACGTCCTCGATCGCATGGCTGTCCTGGTTGCGGTTATAGTCGGGCGAATCCTTGTGGAACGGCGGCGTCGCTTCGTCCTGGTAGAGCCGCGCCGCCTCGTCGCGCGAATATTCCATCGCCCAGACCGGCTTGGTCGCGCTCTTGTTGATGTAGAGCATCTCGCCGCCATATTCGGCCGTCTTGCTGTCGAGCATCTCGCGCGATCCGATCGCGCGGCCGCCATGCGGATCGAAGCGGTCGCGGATCGCCTTCAGCTCGGCCATGTGCGCCTCGCTGATATTCTCGTTGCCGCCCTCGTAGAACAGGATCGACGGGTTGTTGCGATTGTAGACGATCGCCGCCTGCATCGCTTCCTTGCGCTGCTCCCAGCGCCGGCCGGTCACGTCGCTCTCGGCGTCGCCGGCGGGCATCGCCTGAATCAGCCCGACGCGATCGGCGGATTCTACGTCCTGCTTCGACGGCGAGATGTGCATCCAGCGCACGAGGTTGCCGCCGCTCTCGACCATCAATGCGTTAGAATAGTCGCTCAGCCAGGGTGGGATCGACACGCCGATCGCAGGCCATTCGTTCGAGGTGCGCTGGGCATAGCCGTGCATCTGGATCACGCGGCCGTTGAGCGTGACCATCCCGTTGGCGAACCTGGTCTGGCGGAAGCCGGTGCGGGTATCGACGCTGTCGATCACCTTGCCCTTCTCGGTCAGGATCGTGGTGACGGTGTAGAGATAGCCATAGCCCCAGCTCCACCAATGGAGCCCCTGCATCGTCCCTGCGGCGGTGAGTTGGCGCGTCTCGCCGGGTGCCAGAGTCGCGGTGCCGCCGTCGAGCCGGCGCACGACGCGGCCGTCGCGGTCGCGTATCTCGGCGCGGTAGCCGATTTCGCGCGGCGCGCCGCTGGCGTTGCGGATCTCCGTCGAGGCATGGATCATGGCGGCGCGGCGCTTCAGGTCGAAAGCGTCCGCCCAGACATATTGTCCGGTCGTGCCGAGCCCGTTTTGGAGCGGCAGGGTCTGGAACACCGGCTCGGTCAGGTGTAGCCGGACGTTGCGGGTGATCCCGCCATAATTGACATTGAAATTGTCGTTGTTCCACTGGAAGCCGCTGCCGGTCGCGCGCTCCTTGTACTTCCAGTCATTGTCGACGCGCACGGCGATCAGGTTGTCGCCGGGGCGCAGCGCCGCGGTGATGTCCGCGCCGAACGCGCTGACCCCGTTTTCGGACAAAGCGACCGAACGGCCATTGACCCAGACTTCCGCGGCCTGACGCACGCCTTCGAACTCCAGAAACGCGCGCCCGCCCTCGGGCCGCGCCGGCAGGACGATGTGCTTGCGATACCAGGTGATGCCGGTCGACAGCTTCTTGATGTCCCGCGCAAACGCCTCCTTCTCGTTGAAGGCGTGCGGCAGCGTCACCCGCTGCCAGCCACGATCGTCGAATCCGTCGCGCTCGGCACCCTGCTGCTCGCCGGTCGTCATTTGCCAGTCGGGATTGAGGTTCCACGTCGCGCGCGGCGATGCCACCGCGGTCGAGGCATCGTGCGCGGCGGCGGGTGTCGCCAAGAGGCAGCCCATGGCCGCGGCCAGTCGGATCCGATGCCATCGCAACGCACTTCTCCCGCGTTTCATTATTTGAAACGTCGATAGGATATATGGGTTTTAGCGGTCAAGCCAATCGCTGCGGCGGATTTCCATTTGGCCTTACCAACGCCGCGCTGGCGTAGCGCGAGCTGCACCTGTCCCATCCTTGGTATGACAAATCAGTTGCAAGCCAACAAAAAGCTGATAATTTTAAAACCTGAATCTGTGTCTCAATATGTGAGAGATCGCGCAGAAGAGCGCGGGTCTTACAGCAGAGGTGTCCGTCGCGGGGACAACAGGGAAATCCTGGATTCGCGCCGGGCGAGTGCGTGCACAACACGGTGGGAGAGGGGAAAATCATGCTTGATCGATCGACGTCGCGCGTCCGCATGGGGGCGAGCGCCTCGTGGATGGTATTGGGGCTGCTGCTTGCCTGCGGGGGCGAGGCAATGGCGCAGTCCGTGCCTGCGGCCGGCGACCAGGCCGGTTCGCCTGCGGCAAGCGACGACGCCGAGGAAGTGCTCGTCGTTGGCTCGCGCGCCAGCCAGCAATCGGCGAATTCCCGCAAGAAGAATGCGCGCACCGCCACCGATTCGATCGTCGCCGACGACATCGGCTCCTTCCCTGATCGCAACGTCGCGGAGGCGATCTCGCGCATCCCGGGCGTCGCGCTGAGCCGCAACGACTTCGGCGAAGGCGATGGCGTAGCGGTACGCGGCAACGGTCCCGACCTGACCCGCGTCGAACTCGACGGCATCGGCGTGCAGAGCACCACCGGCCTCGCGTTGAGCGCCGGCAATGGCCGAAGCGCCGATCTGCGCGAATTGCCCGCCGAGCTCGTCAAGAGCGTCGACGTGGTCAAGGGCTCCACCGCCGACATGACCGAAGGCTCGCTGGGCGGCACCATCCAGGTCAAGACGCGCACCGGCCTCGACTTCAAGAAGCCCTATATCTCGCTGCGCGCAGGCGCCGGGCAGAACTCGCTGGGCAAGGACTGGACCCCCGATTTCAACGGCGTGGCCGCGACCAAGCTGTTCAACGATCGCGTGGGTGTGATCGTCAGCGGCACCTATTCGAAGTTGCAGAGCAACGCGCACGGCTATGAGAACACCACCAGTGGCAATCGCGGCTATTCGCGCCTGTTCGACTTCGACAATTCGCCCGAGAAGACCTTCAGCCTCAACCCTGCGACGGTGGGCACCGACGCCGCCGACGTCGCCTTTGCCAACAGCACGGCGCCCGACGGCACGACGCTGACGCCGCGCGAACTGGTGACGCTTGCGGCGGGGGCGACGAGCAAGGCGCAATGCCTCACCATCTTCCCGTATCTCGGCACCGGCAATTCGGCCGCGCGCATCCAGCAGCGCACGCTGGAGCAGCAGACCTGCCTCAACCAGTGGAACGACTATACGCCGTCGCTGATCCGCAACTTCATGAACACCCAGACCGACAAGCGTTATTCGATCGATGCGCGGGTCGATTATCGGATGACCGACGAACTGACCGTGTTCGCCAAGGGCACCCTGTCGTCCCGCCAGGTGCATGACCAGAATCGCAGCCGCAACCCGCTGACGATGTACAGCCAGAACGTCAACGGCACCTTCACCGACACGCTGAGCGGGCCGCTGGCCAACGGCACGCGCGCCACCCGCACCCTGAACCCCAACCGGCCGGCGGGCTATTATCTGTTCGACCCGGTATACGGCCTCAATGCGGTGACCACCGGCACGGGCAACAATGCGATCACCATCCCCACTGCCGGGCAGGTCCTGAACATCGTTCCGAGCAGCGTGAAGGTCGACGAAGCGCACAACGTCACGGCGATGACGCTCACCAACAATTCGGTGAACATCGATCAGATCGAAAACAATATCGACAATAAGAGCCGTTACGCGCAGATCGGCGCGGAATATCGCGGCGAACGCGTCGAGATGGATTTCATGGCGGGTATCACCACCGCCACCGCGAGCCGCGGCGACATGCGGACTTCACGCTCCTACGCCTATGGCGATGCCGCGCTGACGCTCCAGCCCAATGGGCTGTGGGATATCGAACTGCCCAGCAACTATGACGACACCAATCCCGCCAACTTCGTCCAGCTCAACCCGCCGCCGTGCATCGGCGGGGGCACTGCGCCGACCTGTACCGGGCAGGCGGCGGTCGGGGCCACCGTCAACAATCCGGCCACGCCGCTCTACACTGTCGGCCAGTTGCCGCTGACCACGCCGAGCTTCGGGGTTTCCTATTCGCCCCAGCTCGGTGAATCGTCGGAGAAGATCGCCAAGTTCGACGTACGCCACAATCTCGAGGATCTGGTGCCCTTCGTGACGCGCTTCTCGGCGGGCGCGATGTTCCGCCAGAACAAGATCGATCGCTGGGGCGGCGGCGGGTATATCGCCAAGAGTGCGCTCGGCACCTTCGGAACAGCAGGCTACGTTCCCCCGGTGGTTGTGCCGACTGCGAACGTGCGCGGCACGCTGCGCGCCTGCCAGCCGACGGCAACCTCCACCGTGTCGTGCAATTATGGCTTCGTACCCGCGACCAACTTGTCGAACATCCGCTCGGGCGTCGACACGTTGACGCCGCAGGAACTGCGCGACCTGTTTTCCCAGACACTCGACCCCAGCGACTCGGACTATTTCGGCGACCTGCCCAATCGCGGTTCCCTGCCCCCCGCGTGGCAGGGCATCCGCACCGACGAGCTCTTCGCCCAGCTCGGTGCGTCGCAGTTCATGAACTTCGATTGCCTAAAGGTGTGCACCGGCAGCGACGGCAACCAATATGCCCAGCCGGTCACGCGCACCAAGGAGACGATCAAGAACGTCTACGGCATGTTCGACTTCGAGCAGCGCCTGCCCTGGGGCCTGCGCTTCACCGGCAATGCCGGTGTGCGCGGGGTGTTCACCACGGTCGAAGGTTCGGGGCTGCTCACGCTCATTTCGATCCAGCCGAACGCCAATTTCAATCCGAACGACCCCAACAATGCGGCCGGCATCAATACGGTTACCTACATTCAGAATTCGACGCTCAACGGCACCAGCCGCGACTGGCTGCCGAGCTTCAATGCCAATCTCTGGGCGTTCCATGACACGCTCGTGCTGCGCGCCTATGGTGGCAAGACCGTCGCGCGCCCCAACGTCACCAACCTGATCGCGGCAGGATCCTGCACGATCGATCAGCGCGCGATCGATGCCCCCGGTGAAGACATATTCGGCTGCACCGGGCGCGTCGGCAATCCCGACCTCAAGCCGTTCACTGCGTGGAGCTACAACGCCGCACTCGAATGGTATCCCAATGCCGATACGGTGTTTTCGGTGGCCTATGGCAAGCTCGATGTGAAGATCGGCAATCCGATCCAGGTTACCCGCAACTTTACGCCCTTCGCGGGCAGCAGCCAGACCGATCCCGCAACCGGCGCGTCGCTCGCGGACTATACCTTCTCCGTTCCTTCCTATGCCAACGGGCCGGGCTACAAGCGCGACATCTGGGAATTCAGCGCCAAGACTGCGTTCACCTTCCTGCCCTGGTTCTTCAAGCATATCGGTGCGGACGCCAATTTCTCGATCCTCGCCTCGGCAGTCACCATCGGCCAGCAGGACCCGCTGAGTGGCGATGTCATGCTGCCGGTGGGCGAATCGAAATATTATACCAACGCGTCGCTCTGGTATGACGACGGCAAGCTCAACATGCGCGTGGCGTATCAGAAGCGCAGCTCGCGCTTCTCGTGCATCACGCCGTGCCCGGGCAACAACACCGGCGACATCAATTATCCCGGCGAGCAATGGGCCAATGTCCGCCTCGTCGCGCCGGGCTACAATCCCGGTGTGCCGCGCTTCGACGACGGAAGCACCTTCATCGACGCCAAGATTTCGTACAATGTGACGCGCAATTTCCAGGTCTATCTGGAGGGCCGCAACATCCGGCGTGAGGCGCAGACCGCTTCAACCGGAGGCTATACCGACTTTGCCGACGGTACGCCCAAGATCATGCGCCTGTATTATAGCGGCCGCCGGATCATGAGCGGCGTCCGCGTCCAGTTCGGCAATTGAGCAAGTGCATCGGAGCCGCGGTGCGGGTTCGGTGCTAGAGGCTTGATGAACCAGGTCAATGATCCAGCGCGCGGGCGGATCGAGCAGGTTTCGCTCGATCAGCCCGTCGCGGCGGTGCGCAACCGGCTCGACTGCTCGGAAATCGGTGCGGTCGAGCTGGTGCGGCCGGCGCTCGACGACCTTGCGTATCGTGGGCTGGTTCGCGCGTTGCTGGCCCGGCCGGGGTTCAAGCTCGACTTCAACCGGCTGGCGCCCGACGCGGCGCTCGACTTGGTCTGCGATCGGTTGCTGGGTGCCGGCGCCTTCGTGCGCGAGCGCGCGGCGTTGGCCGGGGAGATCGCCATGCTCGCGGCGTTCGCCGGGGGATTGGTCGGCGCACGCGCGGCGGTGTCGCTGCGCAGCTGCTTCATGCCCGGCGACACGGTGTGGCATGTCGACCGCATCGCCGCCGCGGCGGCGTTCCGCTTGTTGTGGCCGATCGGGCGTCCGGCCGGAATGCGGGTGACGGCCCGCATTAATGTGGATCTCGAGCTGTTCCGCGCCTTCCAGCATCGCGAGCATCCCCTGCTCACCGCGCTCGACACGCGGACGTTGCGCACCGGCGCGGCGGTCGAGACGCTTTGGGCGCATCGGCCGGCGCAGCTCGAGGCGATGCGATCGGGGCGCTTTCCGTTCATCCTCGATCCTGCCAGTGAGCTGGAGGTAACGCCCGGCGGCGCCAGCATTCACCGCGTCGAGACCGCTACGACCCCCGGCACGCTCCACCGTTCTGCGTGGGCCAATCGCCATTCGCCCGGGCTGCAATTGGTGATCACCGCCGCGGCGGATGCGTCCTGATGCGGCTACGCCCTCTCGGCCGGACCAGCGTGGAGATCTCCGAGCTGGCGATTGCCGTTTCGTCCGGAGGCGAGCCGCGGGAGGCGCGCGAGACCCTGGTGCTGGCGCTGGGCGCGGCGTCAACGCGGCGACGCTCGATGCGGGCGATGTAGCGGGGACCGCGCTGCTCCGCGACGCGCTCATCGATGCCGGTCGCCGCGACCTGCAGGTCATTGCCCGGCCGACCTCGCTGATGCCGTTCGACTTGCCTTCGCCCCACGTCCATGCGGGATCGGCCTATCCGGGCAGCCGTCTGCGCGCCGAGATCGAGCGGCTGCTCGTCGCGCTGGACGTCGAGCGGCTAGCCTTGGTCCAGCTGCACGCCTGGTGCCCCGAATGGCTGGGCGAGGGAGACTGGCTCGACACGCTCGAACGGCTGCGCAGCGAGGGCAAGATCGCCGGCTTCGGCGTGTCGCTGTTCGACCATGACGTGGACGCCGGGCTGGAGATCGTCGAGAGCGGTGCGATCGACGCAGTGCAGCTGATGTACAATATCTTCGACCAGGGCGCCGCCGCCGCATTGCTGCCGCGCTGCGCGGCACAGGGCGTCGCGGTCGTAGTGCGGTCGCCGCTTTATTATGGGGCGCTGACGCCCGGGTTCGGCGAACGGCGGTTCGGGGAAGGCGATTGGCGCCGCGGCTATTTCTATGATGCGCATCGTCGCGAGACCGCAGAGCGCACTGACCGCCTCGCCAATAGTGTCACGGCGCCCAATCGCTCGGTTGCCGATCTGGCGCTGCGCTTCGCGCTCGCGGCCCCTGCGGTGGCGACCGTCGCTTTGGGCATGCGCCGCCCTAGGCATCTGCTCGATGCGCTCGAAGCTTCGGCCCATGGGCCACTGGAAGACGATCAGGTCGCGGCGCTGGCGGCGCATAAATGGCTGTGCGGCTGATGCCCATTTTTTAAGCAGTCCTTCGCAGGTGCACGAAAATTTAACTTGGAGACACCTCCCTTCACGCTGCAGCGCCGCGGAAACGCGCCTACTGGCGCTTGGCACGCCCCTTGCTCCCGGGTCCCTCGGGTAAAACGCCAAGAGGGGGCGACATGAAGCTCATCATCGCCATCATAAAACCGTTCAAGCTCGACGAGGTGCGCGAGGCGCTCACGCAGGTGGGAATCGCGGGGATGACCGTCACCGAGGTCAAGGGTTTCGGCCGCCAGAAGGGCCAGACCGAGATTTACCGCGGCGCCGAGTACAGCACCAACATGGTGCCCAAGATCAAGCTGGAGATCGCCTGCGGCAGCGACCTGGTCGACCGCGCAGTGGAGGCGATCCAGGCCGCGGCGAGCACTGGCGCGATCGGCGACGGCAAGATTTTCGTCCTCGATCTCGGCCAGGCGGTGCGAATCCGCACCGGCGAGACCGACGAGACCGCGCTGTGAAGGGGGGAATGATGAAGCTGACAACCAAGATGGCCGCGGGCGCCGGGCTCGCCTTGTTCGCGGCTCTGCCCGCCTGGGCACAGGAGGCCGCGGCGCCCGTTGCCGTTCCGGTCGTTCCGACCGACGCAATGGTCAACAAGGGCGACGTCGCCTGGATGCTCGTCTCGGCGGCATTCGTGCTGATGATGTCGGTCCCCGGCCTCGCGCTCTTCTATGGCGGCCTGGTCCGCACCAAGAACATGCTGTCGGTGCTGATGCAGGTGCTGACCATCGTCTGCGTCGCCGGCCTGGTCTGGTGCGCCTGGGGCTATTCGATGGCTTTCACCAACGGCGGGTCGCTCAACAGCTTCGTCGGCGGCTTCTCGAAGGTGTTGCTCAAGGGCGTCGACGCCAACACCTTCGCGGCGACCTTTTCCAACGGCGTCTACCTGCCGGAGACCGTGTTCGTCGTCTTCCAGATGACCTTCGCGATGATCACCCCCGCGCTGATCGTCGGTGCGTTCGCCGAGCGCATCAAGTTCACCCCGCTGATCCTCTTCGTCGTCGCGTGGCTGACCCTGGTCTATTTCCCGATGGCGCACATGGTCTGGTACTGGCCCGGTCCGGACTTCCAGCCCGGCCTGCCCGACGATCACGGCTATCTCTGGGGCCTCGGCGCGCTCGACTTCGCCGGCGGCACCGTGGTGCACATCAATGCGGGCATCGCCGGCCTGGTCGGCTGCCTCGTGATCGGCAAGCGCACCGGCTACAAGAGCGATCCGATGCCGCCGCACTCGCTGACCATGACCATGATCGGCGCTGCCCTGCTGTGGGTGGGCTGGTTCGGCTTCAACGCCGGCTCCAATCTCGAGGCGAACAAGTTCGCCGCCTTGGCCTTCGTCAACACGATGACGGCCACCGCCGCCGCCGGCGCGGTCTGGGCGATCATCGAGCAGGTCATCCACAAGAAGCCGTCGCTGCTCGGCGCGGCATCAGGCGTCGTCGCCGGGCTGGTGGCGATCACTCCGGCCGCCGGCTTCGCGCACCCGATGACTTCAATCGTGCTCGGCGCGGTCGCCTCGGGCGTGTGCTTCTTCTTCGTCACCACGGTGAAGAACAAGTTCAAATATGACGACACGCTCGACGTGTTCGGCGTCCACTGCGTCGGCGGAATCGTCGGCGCGATCGGTACCGCGATCGTCGCCAACCCGGCGCTCGGCGGACAAGGCTTCATGGACTTCAACGTGATCCCCGCAGTCGCCGGCACTTATGACATGGGCGCGCAACTGCTGACCCAGGCCAAGGCGGTCGGCGTGACGCTTCTGCTTTCGGGCGGCGTCTCGGCGATCCTGTTCCTGGCACTCAAGCACACTATCGGGCTGCGGCCGAGCGTCGAAGTCGAGCTCGAAGGGCTCGACATCAACGAGCATGGCGAGCGCGCCTATAATTACTGAGTTCGGGGCGCCGCGCACTCTCCTGCCATCGCGCGGCGCTCCACCCGAGGTTCCTCCTGCGGACGACTGGGCCGGTGATCTTCGGATCGCCGGCCCTCTTTTTAGCGCGGGGCGGTGCTTTCAAAATAGGATTAGCTCTGTCAGCCCTGCGCCCGTGGCTCTTTGAAACTGTTGAACGCATGCTCCCGATGCGTAATCTTCTTACGTAATCCGGTAATTTTCATTCAAGAATCACGTGAAAAATGCGAAGTTAAGCGCCGACTTTCCTATCCTGCAAGTCGCCCTTAATCTTCCATAATGAACGCGGCGGCGCGCTCGCCGATCATGATGCTGGGCGCGTTGGTGTTGCCGCCGATCAGTCGCGGCATCACCGAGGCGTCGGCGAGGTAGAGGCCGTCGACGCCGCGGACCTTGAGCCGCGGATCGACCACGGCGTCCGCATTCGATCCCATCCTTGCGGTGCCGACCGGGTGATAGACGGTGTCGGCGCGGGCGCGGATCAGCGCCTCGAGCGCGGCGTCGTCGGCCAGGTCGACCGGATAGCGGTCGCGGCCCTTATAATCGGCGAGCGGCGGGGTATCGAGGATGCGGTACATAGCGCGGACGCCGGCTTTGAGCGTTTCCATGTCGCGCGGGTCCGAGAGAAAAGCAGGGTCGATCAGCGGCGCATTGGCGGCGTCGGGGGACTGGAGCCGGACGGTGCCGCGGCTCTCGGGGCGGAGCACGCAGGCGTGGCAGCTATAGCCGTGTCCTTTTACCTTGGTCCGGCCGTGATCCTCGACGATCGCGATCAGGAAATGGAGCTGGACGTCGGGGCGTTCGCCGGCGAGCGCGGTGCGCAGGAAGCCGCCGGCCTCGGCATAAGGCGAGGTCATCGCGCCGCCGCGGGTGAGCAGCCATCGGAGCAGGGCGCCAAGCGACTTGAGCGTGCCCATCCGCGAGCGGCCGAGGAACAGGCTGCCTGGGGTCTCGAATGCCGCGGTGTAATCGATATGGTCCTGGAGGTCGGCGCCCACCGCGGGCCGATCGACCTGCACCGGCAAGCCCATTTCGGCGAGGTGCACGCCGGGGCCGATCCCCGACAGCATCAGCAATTGCGGGGTCTGGAACGCGCCGGCGGCGAGCACCACCGCGCGCCGCGCCCGGATCGTGCGTGCCTGCCCGTCCTTGCGATAGACGACGCCGGCGGCGCGGCCATCCTCGAACTGGATCCGATCGACCAAGGCATCGCAAATGATTTCGAGATTGTCGCGCTTGGCGGTGGGCAGATAGGCGCGCGCGGCGGTCCAGCGTTCGCCTTTCCTCTGCGTTACCTGATAGAGCCCGACGCCGTCCTGCCGCTCGCCGTTGAAGTCGGGATTGACCGGAATCTGCAGCCGCGACGCCGCTTCGATAAAGGCGCGGCTGCCGGGATGTGCGAACTCCTGGTCGCTGA
This sequence comes from Sphingomonas sp. FW306-1B-B10E, assembly GCF_058782005.1. Lineage (NCBI taxonomy): Bacteria > Pseudomonadati > Pseudomonadota > Alphaproteobacteria > Sphingomonadales > Sphingomonadaceae > Sphingomonas > Sphingomonas sp. FW306-1B-B10E. Next base: position 36,154 of record NZ_JBYSXG010000022.1, on the reverse strand, counting down.
CACAAAGCGGCCCTGCATCGCCGTGGAAGGCGTCGGCGCCGCGGGTGTTGTGCTCGGCGCGGCGGAACCAGGGTAGGACATCGTCCCAACCCCAGCCGGTACAGCCGAGTTCGCGCCACTCGTCATAATCCTGCGGGTGGCCGCGGATGTAGAGCATGGCGTTGATCGCGCTCGAGCCGCCCAGCCCTTTGCCGCGGGGCTGGTATCCGCGGCGGCCGCCGAGGCCGGGCTGCGGCACGGTCTCGAAGCGCCAATTGGTCCTGTCGGTCTGGAACGGCATCATGCCGGGCATGATCGTCTTGAGGCTGGTGTTGCGCCCGCCTGCCTCGAGCACCGCGACCTGGTACTTGCCGCTTTCGCTCAGGCGGCCCGCGACGGCGCTTCCGCCCGATCCGCATCCGATGACGACGATGTCGGCTTCTTCCACGCATCCCCCCGTTCCTGGCGGGCTGCTTCCCAGCGCGCCTTGATCGTTTCCGACGTGTCCCGGCTGCCGTCGTGGCTCCAGCCGGGCGGCCGGATCATGTAGTTGAACCGCGCCCCCCAGTCGGGCGCGTGCCAGACGTCCTTGGCGATGCCAATCCATTCATGCGTCGCCGCCCACAGGATGTTGAAGCTGCCGAGATCCTTGACGATGCCATAGCGCGGCAGGTCGTCGTCGCGCTCGGGTTCGAAACTGCCGAACATCCGGTCCCAGACGATGAACACGCCGGCATAATTGCGGTCGAGATAGCGCGGGTTGGTGGCGTGGTGGACGCGGTGGTGCGACGGCGTGTTCATCACCGCCTCGAACCAGCGCGGCATCCGGCCGATCGCCTCGGTATGAATCCAGAACTGGTAAACCAGGTTCAGCCCCGCCACGAAGAACACCATAGCCGGCGGGAAGCCGATCAGGAACAAGGGCAGGCGGAACAGGAAGCCCAGGCTGAAAAAGCCGGTCCAGGTCTGCCGCAGCGCCGTCGACAGATTATAATGCTGGCTCGAATGGTGGATGACGTGGCTCGCCCAGAACCAGCGGACACGGTGCGCCGAGCGGTGGAAGACATAATAGGCGAAATCGTCGAGCACGAAAGCGAGGACGAACCAGTACCAGGCATAATCGATAGGGAAGAGGCGAAACTGGGAGACCCAGGTCGCCAGCGCGAACACCGCACCGCCCGACAGCACGCCGGCGACGGTGCTGCCGGTGCCGAGCGCCAGCGAAGTGAGGGTGTCGCGCGGCTCGTAGCGCGTCCGGTCCTTGATTCGCGCAACGACCATCTCGGCCAGCACCAGCAGTACGAAGCCAGGGATCGCCAGCGTCACGGGATCGGGCAGAGTGGACATCCCGGCTTGCTTACCTTGGTGTAAGTAGCAAGTCACGCCGCGGTGCAGCACGGTCCGCTGCGAGTTGGACTGGCTAGCCGGTCTTAGCGAGGTCAGTGCGGCGTCAGTTGCGCTTCCAGCCTGTCGACATCCTCGGGGAGCACGCCGTAGAGCAGCACCGGGCCGAACATGCGTTCGCCGGTTTCTATCGTCACGCCCTCAGGGGACGGCCGGCGCCAGAGCGGGCGGCCGAGCCGCCGCGCCGCGACCTTGGCGCCGTGGCGCTTGAGCAAGGCGATGCTGTCGGTGCCGAGCACCAAGGCTGCCGCGCCGTTGGTGCCGACGAGCGCGGCCCGCGCGACGAAGCCGCTCAGCGATTCCTCGGCCATCCGCCGCGCGGTCTCGCCATCGGCGATGCGGCTCTCGCCAAGCTTGAGCAGCCATGAGATCAGCACGAGGATCAGGACCGCGGCGGCCGATCCGCCGAGCTGGACCCAGTTCATGCGCGTCCGGCGAGCGCGTCGAGCAGCGGGCGGATCCCCGAAATGTCGTAGCCCGCGCCCGCGGCTTTGCCGGTCAGCGCGGCGGGATCGCCGCCGCGGCTCGCCTCGGCCAGCGCCCACAAATTGCACGAGCGCGTTCCCGAGCGGCAATAGGCCAGCACCGGTCCGCCGGCGCCCTCGATCGCCCTGGCCATCGCCTCGACCTGCTTCGCCGAGAAGCCGGCATGCGTCACCGGGATCTCGGCATAGGCCAGGCCGGCAGCTTCGGCGGCGGCGCGCACCGCCTCGCCGGACGGCTGGCCGAGCTCCTCGCCCTCGGGCCGGTTGTTGACGATCGCCTTGAACCCGGCGGCGGCAATGTCCGCAACTTCCTCAGGGAGGATCTGTGGGGCGACCGAGATGTTGTCGTCGATCCGGCGCAGGTTCATGAACGTCCCTCTCTGTCGTCGAACGCGAATTGCCTCATGCTGCCTCGCGGATCACTTGCAGGAAAGCATCACCATAAGCTTCGAGCTTGCGCGCGCCAACGCCCGAGATCGCGCCCATGCGCGAGAGTGTGTCGGGGCGGGCCAGCGCCATGTCGCGCAGCACCGAATCGTGGAAGATGACATAGGGTGGCAGGCCCGCTTCCATCGCGATCTCGCGGCGCTTGGCGCGCAGTGCCTCGAACAGCGGATTGCCGACCGGATTGACGCCGCCGTCGCTCGTCCGCCCGCGCTTGGCGCGCCGCTCGCGCTTGGGCGGCAGGACGAGCTTGAGCTCGGCGCCGCCCTTGAGGATCGGCTTGGCGCCGGGGCCGAATTCGAGCCCGCCATGCGCATTGGTCCGGAGCGCGTCGCGCAGCAAAAGCGCGCGCGCCACCGGCTTGAGCAGCGCCGCTTCATCGCCATCGACGATCCCGAACACCGAGAGCTGCTCGTGCCCGTTCATCAGGCTGCGCTCGCTCGATACCCCAAGCAGCACGCTCTCGATATAGCCGACCCCGAACATCATGCCGGTGCGGAACACCGCCGAGAGGAATTTCTGCGCGGTGACGGTGGCGTCGATCGCGGCGGGCGGGTTCAGGCAATTGTCGCAATTGCCACAGGTCTCGGGTGCGTCGGTCTCGCCGAAATGCTTGAGCAGGATGCGGCGGCGGCACCCAGCGGTCTCGACCAGCGCGCCGAGCGCGGTGAGGCGGACGCGCTCGCCGGGCTGGCGCCCGGGTTCGACTTCGCCGATCCGCTGGCGAGCCTTGGCGAAATCCTCGGCGCCCCAGAAGAGATGCGCGACCGCGGGGTCGCCGTCGCGGCCGGCGCGGCCGGTTTCCTGGTAATAGGCCTCGATCGACTTGGGCAGCCCGGCATGCGCGACGAAGCGGACGTCGGGCTTGTCGATCCCCATGCCGAACGCGACGGTGGCGACGACGACCATGTCCTCGGAGGCGACGAACGCCGCCTGGTTGCGGCGGCGGACGGCGGGGTCGAGCCCGGCATGATAGGGCAGCACGCTGCGCCCGCTCTCAGCGAGCTTGGCGGCCAGCTTCTCGACGCCGGCGCGGGTCTGGGCATAGACGATGCCGGGGCCGGGCTGCTCGGCGATCAGGTCAACGATCTGGCGTGTCGTGTTCTCGCGCGGCTGAATCGTGTAGCGGATGTTGGGCCGGTCGAACCCGGCGACGATCATGCCGTCGAGCGGGATGCCGAGCTGCTCGCAGATGTCGGCGCGGGTATGCGCGTCGGCGGTGGCGGTGAGCGCGAGCCGCGGCACCTGGCCGAAGCGGTCGAGCAGCGGGCGGAGCAGGCGGTAATCCGGGCGGAAGTCGTGCCCCCATTCGGAGACGCAATGCGCCTCGTCGATCGCGAAGAGGCTGAGCCGCGCTTGGCTCAGCAGATTGCGGAAGCTCTCGTTCGAAGCGCGCTCCGGCGCAACGTAGAGCAGGTCGAGCTCGCCGGCGCGGAAGCGCGCAATCGTCTCCTCGCGATTCTCGTCGACGCTGGTGAGGGTGGCGGCGCGGATGCCGACGGCTTCGGCGGCGCGGAGCTGGTCGTGCATCAAGGCGATCAGCGGCGAGACGACGACGCAGGTGCCGTCGAGCGCGAGGCTCGGTACCTGGTAGCAGAGCGACTTGCCCGCGCCGGTCGGCATCACCGCTAGGGTATTCTGCCCCGCCAGCACGCGATCGACCACCTGACGCTGGACCCCGCGGAAGTCCGCGAAGCCGAAAGTGGTGCGCAGGATGTCGAGGGGATCGGTCACGACAGCGAGTTAGGAGCCGGGAGGGGGCGGTGTCGAGACCTTGCGTCGCGCCGGACGACTCCGGGTCGACGGGCCGCCTTGCACAAGCTGTGGACAACCGATCGTTACGCCTGTTCCCCGGCGTGCCAATCCGGCAAAGCGGATGCGAATGACGGTTCGCGTGGAAATGGGGAAAGACACAAGCGGGGCGCCTGTGTCGATGGATCTCGAGGAGCTCCTCGCCACGCGTCTGCTCGTCCAGGGCAATTCGGGGTCGGGAAAGTCGCATCTGCTGCGCCGGCTGCTCGAGCAATGCGCCGGGCAGGTCCAGCAGGTGGTGATCGATCCCGAGGGCGATTTCGTCACTTTGGGCGATCGTTACGGCCATATCGCGATCGAGGCCTCGGAGCATAGCGAGCGCGACGTCGCGCGCTTCGCGGCGCGGATCCGCGAGCATCGCGCCTCGGTGGTGCTCAGCCTCGAGGGACTCGAGGCCGAGGGGCAGATGAAATGCGCCGCCGCCTTCCTCAACGGCATGTTCGATGCGCCGCGTGACCATTGGTATCCGGCTTTGGTGGTGGTCGACGAGGCGCAGCTTTTCGCGCCGGCGGGCGGCGGCGAGGTGGCAGAGGAAGTGCGCCGCGCGTCGCTCTCGGCGATGACCAATTTGATGTGCCGCGGGCGCAAGCGCGGCCTTGCCGGAGTGATCGCCACCCAGCGGCTCGCCAAGCTCGCCAAGAACGTCGCCGCCGAGGCGTCGAACTTCCTGATGGGGCGCACCTTTCTCGACATCGACATGGCGCGCGCCGCCGACCTCTTGGGCATGGAGCGCCGCCAGGCGGAGGCGATCCGCGACTTGCAGCGTGGGCATTTCCTCGCGCTTGGCCCGGCGGTGGCGCGGCGCCCGGTGGCGATCCAGATCGGCGCGGTCGAGACCAGCGCGCGCAGTTCGAGCCCCAAGCTGACTCCGCTGCCCCAGGCGCCCGCGGAGGACATGAAGGACCTGCTGCTCGCGCCGGTCGAGCCCGAATGGACCCCGCCTGCACCCGCGCCGATGCCCACGCAGATGCCGTCGGAGCGGCTGATCGAGGCGCTCGCGCGCTCGACTCCCGCGTCGGTCGAGGAAGCGGCGGTCGATCCCGAAGAGGCGGCAGAGCGCATCGCCGAGGTACTGCGCGACATCGTCGAGGATCCCGAATCGACCTATCGCTCGCCCGCGGTGCTCTACCAGGACTTCCTCGTGCGCTGCCGGATGGTCGGGCTTGCCCGGCCGCCACTCGATCTCTCCGGCTTCGTCCGCCGGCTGTCGGCCGCGCGCGCGGGAATCCATGGCGACCCCGATAGCGATTGGGCGCAGGCGCTCGACGCGGCGCGCGCGCTGCCCGACGACATGCTCGGGCCGTTCCTGCTCGTCGCCCGCGCCGCGCGCGAGGGGCTGCCCTGTCCAAGCGATACCGAGCTCGCCGCGACCTACGGTACCAGCTCGCTCGGGCGGGTGCGGCGGCTGCTTACCTATATCGAGAGCAAGGAGCTGTTCGTCACCCGCGTCGATCTTGCCGGTAAACGCTCGATCACGATCCCGCAGCTCGGCTGGACGACGCAACCCGCCGAAGTGGGGTGATCGCCGCTTCAACAATAGCGCGATGTCATGTTAGGCTCGATCGCCAACAGGGGGGATCGGCCATGAACAACGAGCTGGACGACTCGAATCAATCGCGCGGCTTCATCTTGGGTCGTAGTTCGCTGGCTGTGGCCGGAATAGGCTTGATCTACGGCGCCGTGGCGCTGTTCGGCTTCGTTTGTTACATGCTGGTGCAGGACGACACCAAGGCCAGCGAGCGCGCGACGACGCTCGCCGACTTCACTCCCGAACTGATCCTCAGCTCCATCGGTATCGTCGGTGCAGTGCTGGGCATCCAGCTGCTGCGCTCGGTCGGCATTTCGCGCGGCCAGCAGCCGGGGCGCGTGATCAACAGCGAGGAATGGGCGGCGATCTGCGACCAGGTCAAAGGAGGGCAGGAAGACGCCGTCACGCAATATATTCGCCTGACCAGCCTGAGCGGGTTTACCGGCACTTTCACCAAGCTGGGGCTGACCGGCCTGCCGCTTGCGACGATCGGGCTTACGCTGTTCTTCTCGCTGCTCGCGATCCGCTTTCCCGCGTTCATGGACCTGGCTAAGCTTACGCTCGGTGCATTCATCGGATCGTTCGTCCAGAAGCAGGCGGGCGCCGTCGGCGGATCGGTCAAGCTGCCCGGCGGGCAGACGGTATCGGTCAGCGCGCCACCGGTTGCGTGAGCCCGGACAGGACGCGGCGCAGCCATGCCTCGGTCTCGGCCGGGCGCGTGACCAGCAGCATATGGCCGCCATCGACCAGCTCGATCGTCGCGCCGGGGATTTCGGCGGCAGTCTTCGCGCCGTGAAGCTGCGGGTCGAGCACTGCATCCTCGCGGCCGTACAGGATCGCCACGGGCACGCCGATCGCGCCATAGCGTGCAACCAGACGCGCCACTTCGGCGGGTGCGGCGCGGACCTCGAACGACCCGGCCATATAGCTCTTCGGCCGTAGCGCGAGCGCGCCGCCGCCGGCGAGCGCGAAATCCTCGGGCACCGGATCGGGAGCGAAGATCGCCGCGGCGGTCGCGGGGCCGCTGCGCACGCCCACCGGCACCGCGACGGTCCAGGCGAGCAACGGGCGCAGCGCAGGCGGCGCGAGCAGGCCCTTGAAGGGGGCGGGAACGGTATCGATCACCTGCGTCAGCGGTGCGATCAAGGCGAGCCCGCGGACCAGCTCGGGCCGGTCGAGCGCCAGCGCGAGGCTGACCGCGCCGCCCAGCGAATGGCCGACGAGCACCGGCCGGTCGAGGCCGAGCTGCTCGATCAGCGCGGCGATCATCCCGGCCTGCGCGGCGATCCCGGGGCGCGGCCCGGTGAGCTGCGAGTGGCCCCAGCCGGGGCGGTCGACCAGGATCACGCGGTGGTCGGCGGCAAGCGCGCCGGCGAGCGAATGCGAGAAGTTGCGCAATTGCCCCATCAGACCGTGGACCATCACGATCGCGGGCCCCTCGGCGTCAGGATTGAGCTCGACATAATGGAGATGCGCGCCGGGCACTTCGGCGAACTTGCCCTCGACCGGAACCATTTCCTCGGCCCTGCGCCCGAGATAGGCCGACCAGCCCGCGAGCCCGAGCCCAAACACGCCTGCCACGCCCAACGGTATCAGCATCGCTTCCCTCCCTTGCCGTCCGCGGCTAAAGCCTAGGCATGTCCGATGTGCACAACAATCAGGAACGCAGCCGGTTCGAGCTGGTCGAGCAGGGGCACCTAGCCTTCGCCGAATATACGCTCGAAGGCGATGTCATCACCTTCACCCACACGGTGGTGCCTTCGGCGCTGCAGGGAATGGGGGTGGGCAGCCGGCTGATCCACGGCGCGCTGACCGACGTGCGCGCCCGTGGACTCAAGGTGCGCGCGACCTGCACCTTCGTCGCAGCCTATCTCGCCAAGCATCCCGAATGGCAGGATTTGCGGGCTTAGAGTTCGCTAAACGGGATCACTTCTTCCCGTTCGTGCCGAGCTTGTCGAAGCACCGTGTTTTTCTGCCGTAGAGCTTAGAGGAACGGCCCTTCGACAGGCTCAGGGCGAACGGAGGTATGTGCCGATCCTCCTGCTTAAGGCGCTGGCCTATTCCGCCGCGAGTTCCTCGCCGTCCTCGCGCTCCTGCGCCTGGCGCGCCCACATCTCGGCATAGATCCCGCCCCGGCGGAGCAGTTCGGCATGCGTGCCCTGCTCGGCGACGCGGCCGGCCTCGAGCACGATGATGCGGTCGGCATGGACCACCGTCGACAGCCGGTGCGCGATGACGATCGTGGTGCGGCCGCGCTCGATCGCCTCCAAGGTCGCCTGAATGTCGGCTTCGGTGCGGCTGTCGAGCGCGCTGGTCGCCTCGTCGAGGATCAGGATCGGCGGATTCTTGACCAAAGTTCGCGCGATCGCGACGCGCTGCTTCTCGCCGCCCGACAGCTTGAGCCCGCGCTCGCCGACGCGCGTGTCGAAACCCTCGGGGAGCGCCTGGATGAATCCGGCGATTGCCGCACCGCGCGCCGCCGCGGCGACTTCGTCGGGGCGCGCGCCTTCGCGGCCGTAGGCGATGTTGTAGCCGATCGTGTCGTTGAACAGCACGGTGTCCTGCGGCACGATGCCGATCGCGCCGCGCAGCGAGCTTTGCGTCACGTCGCGAATATCCTGGCCGTCGATCGTGATCCGCCCGCCGGTGACGTCGTAGAAGCGGTAGATCAGCCGCGCGAGCGTCGATTTGCCAGCACCCGACGGGCCAACCACCGCGACGGTCGCGCCCGCCGGGATGTCGAGGTCGATGCCCTTGAGGATCTGACGATCGGGATCGTAGCCGAATTCGACATTCTCGAAGCGGACATGGCCCTGGCCGATCGCCAGCGCCGGCGCGCCGGGCGCATCGACGATCTCGGCATGGGTGTCGATCAGGTCGAACATGCTGCCCATGTCGATCACGCCCTGGCGGATCGTGCGATAGACCCAGCCGAGCATGTCGAGCGGGCGGAACAGCTGGCTGAGCAGCGTCGAGACCAGAACGACATCCCCCGCGGTGAAGCGGCCGGAACTCCACCCGAACACGACGAGCGCCATCCCCGCGCCGAGCATCAGGTTGGTGATCACCGCCTGGCCGATATTGAGCCAGGCAAGCGAGTTCTCGCTGGTCACCGCCGCGTTCATGTACGAGGTCATCGCCTTGTCGTAGCGGGCGCTCTCGCGGGCCTCGGCGTTGAAATATTTGACCGTTTCGAAGTTGAGCAGCGAATCGACCGCGTGCGCCACCGCGCCGGTGTCGAGATCGTTCATCTGCTCGCGCAGCTTCGAGCGCCAGTCGGTCACCCAGCGGGTAAAGGCGATATAGACCACCACCATCACCACGGTGCCCGCCACCAGCCAGATCCCGAAGCGCGTCCAGAAGATGCCAATCACCAAGGCGAGCTCGAGGATCGTCGGGGCGATGTTGAACAGCAGGAAATAGAGCATCGTGTCGATGCTCTTGGTGCCGCGCTCGACGACCTTGGTGATCGCGCCGGTGCGGCGTTCCAAATGGAAGCGCAGCGACAGGCCGTGGAGGTGGCGGAAGACGTCGGAGGCGAGACGCCGGGTGGCATCCTGTCCGACCCGCTCGAACACGGCGTTGCGCAGATTGTCGAACAGCACGGTGCCGAGGCGCGCCGCGGCATAGCCGACGACCAGCGCGGTCACGAGCCAGACGCCGTCGCGCGATCCGCTCGCCATCCCGTCGATCGCGCCCTGCAGCGCGAACGGCGCGCCATAGACCTGGACCAGCTTCGAGAACAGTACGAGTACTAGCGCGATGACGATGCGCGCGCGCAGCCCTGGCGCGTCCTTCGGCCAGAGATAGGGCAGGAAGCGCTGCATCGTCGCGAGTAGGGGGCGCTCGGGCGCGGATTCAGAATTTTGCGGAGGCATCAAGTCTCGATTTGGGGCGCCGGGCGCACGCTTGCAACCGTTGGGCGGGAACGGCGGCCGCCGCGCTTCGTTTTGAAGGGCGGAAGGAAGAGCGATGGACCAGGTGCTTTACGTGCTGGCGATCATGGGGTGCGGCGACGATTCCGCGACGTGCCAGCAGGCGCGCGTCGAGCCCGCGCACTATACGTCGATCCAGGCCTGCCAAGAGGCGATGCCCGCCGCGCTCCAGCGCAACACCGATATCGACTTCCCGGTGATCAGCGCCGCCTGCCAGCGCCAGAGCGGCCAGGTCGCCGATGCGCGGCCGGTGAGGACCCAGCGCCGCGGGAGCTGAGGCCGGCTTTGCGTATTGAATCGTATGTTCCCCGGCGAAGGCCGGGGCCCAGTTGCGACGGATTGGAGAGGTCGGTCTGCACGCGCCGACTTCGCGGAAGCTGGGCCCCGGCCTTCGCCGGGGAACACTATCAGTCGCGCTCTCTTACCCAAACATGCGTCGCGATATCTACGCCGGCATAGCGGCGCTTCCGGCCGAACGCCTGCGACGCGGCTCGGACGATCCAGCTGAGCTTTTGGCCTCCTGAGACCGTGACCCGAGAGTCCCAAGCCGCCGGGCCCCGCTGCGCCACCTTGCGCGCGATATCCCCATAGATTCCGGCCGCCGCCAGCACCGCCCAGGCCGAGCGGAACGAGAGCGCCGGCGTGCCGCCCCGCGCCTGCGCCTCATATTCGGCGGCCCGATCGGTCAGCCGGCGTGCGAGTGTCGCCAGCTTGTCGCGGTCCTCCATCACCCGATCGGCGGCGATCCCGGCTTTGGCGAGCCAGTCCTGCGGGATATAACAGCGCCCGGCGGCGGCATCCTCGCCCAGGTCGCGGGCGATGTTGGCGAGCTGGAAGGCGAGGCCGAGATCACAGGCGCGGTCGAGCACGTCTTCGTCGCCAGGCGACACGCCCATCACCACCGCCATCATGCACCCGACCGCGCCGGCGACATGGTAGCAATATTGCAGCAGATCCGCCTCGCTGCGCGGGCGCCAGCCGGCGGCGTCGAGCGCGAAGCCCTCGACCACGTCCCAGACGAAGCGGTGCGGCATCGCGGTCTCAGCCACGACGATTCGCAGCGCATCGAAGGCAGGGTCGCCCACCCATTGGCCGGCTAGCGCCGCGGCGGTGCGCTCGCGGATCGCGTCGAGCCGCGCCGCCGGATCGGCGACCGCCATTATGCCATGGCCATGGTCCTGCCCGTCGGCCAGGTCGTCGCAGGCGCGGCACCAGGCATAGAGCAGCCAGGCGCGCTCGCGCGTCGCTCGGTCGAACAACCGGCTCGCCGCGGCGAAGCTCTTCGAGCCGCGGCCGATCGATTCGCCCGCGGTCGCGACGATGGCGTCGCGGCTCGGTTTCACAATTCGTCGCGGGTCATGCGGATGATCGGCACGGTCGGCTCGAAGCGCCGCATCCGGTCGAGCAGCCGGGCCAGATCGTCGTCGCTGAGCAGGATGTTCTGGTGCTGCGGGCGCAGGAAGCCCACCTCGCTCATCTTGCCGACGAATTCGAGCAGACCGTCATAGAAGCCCGCGACGTTGAGCAGCCCGACCGGCTTGGCATGATAGCCGAGCTGCGCCCAGCTCATCGCCTCCCAAAGCTCGTCCATCGTGCCGGTGCCGCCGGGGATGGTGAGGAATCCGTCCGACAGCTCGGTGAAGCGCGCCTTGCGCTCGTGCATCGTCTCGACGACGTGGAGTTCGCTGAGCCCGCGATGCGCGACCTCGGCATTGACCAAGGCCTGGGGGATCACGCCGATCACTTCGCCGCCGGCTTCGAGCGCCGAATCGGCGATCGCGCCCATCAGCCCCAATTTACCGCCGCCATAGACCACGCCGATGCCTTGCTCGGCGAGGCTGCGCCCGATCGCGCGGGCGCTGTCGATATAGACCGGATCGGCCGGCGTCGCCGACCCGCAATAGACTGCGACGCGCTTCACTTGGAATCTCCCAGCATCAGCGCCGCGGTCGCCTTGGCGCTCCCGACCACGCCGGGGATGCCGGCGCCCGGATGCGTGCCCGCGCCGACGAAATAGAGATTCGAGATGTCGGCGTCGCGATTGTGGACGCGGAAATAGGCGCTCTGGGTGAGGATCGGCTCGAGGCTGAAGGCCGAACCGAGATGCGCGCGCAGATCGGTGGCGAAATCGGGCGGCGCGTAGGAGAATTTGGTCACGATACGGTCCTTGAGGTCGGGGATCAGCCGGCGGGCGACTTCGGCAATGATGCGCTCTTCGAGCACCGGGCCGATCTCGCTCCAGTCGGCGGGGAATTTGCCGAGATGCGGCACCGGGGCAAGCGCGTAGAAGGTCGAGCATCCCTCCGGCGCCATGGCGGGATCGGTCGCGGTCGGGTGGTGGAGATAGAGCGAGAAATCCTCGCTCACCACGCCGTGATCGTAGATGTCGGCGAGCAGCCCCTGGTAGCGCGGGCCGAACAGGATCGAATGGTGCGGGATCTCGGGAAAGGTGCCGCGCACGCCGAAATGAACGAGGAACAGCGAGGGCGAGAAGCGCTTCTGCTCGAGCTTCTCGGCCGAGCGCTGGGCGCTGCGCGAATCCTCGAGCAGCGCGCGGTAGCTGTGGACGATGTCGGCGTTGCTGGCGATCGCGTCGACCTGAAGCGCGAACCCGCTTGCGGTGCGCACCCCCGTGGCGCGGTCGCCGAGCGTCTCGATCCCCGCGACCGCGTCGCCGAGCCTGACCACGCCGCCGAGCCGCTCGAAATGGCGGACCATCCCGGCGACGAGCTTGTTGGTGCCGCCGCGCGCGAACCAGACGCCGCCGTCGCGCTCGAGCTTGTGGATCAGCGCGTAGATCGCGCTCGTCGTGGTCGGATTGCCGCCGACCAGAAGCGTGTGGAAGCTCAAAGCCTGGCGCAGTTTCTCGTTCTTCACGAAATGCGACACCATCGAATAGACCGAGCGCCACGCCTGGTATTTCATCAGCGCCGGCGCGGCGCGGACCATCGACCCGAAATCGAGGAACGCGACATGGCCGAGCTTGAGATACCCCTCGCGATAGACGCCCTCGGAATATTTGAGGAAGCGGCGGTAGCCGGCGACGTCCTCGGGATTGAGCCGGGCGATCTCGGCGCGGAGCTGGGCGTCGTCATTGCCGTAATCGAAAACGGTGCCGTCGGGCCAGGACAGCCGGTAGAAGGGCGAGACGGGAACGAGATCGACGTCTTCGGAAATGTCGTGGCCCGACAGCCGCCACAGTTCCTGCAGGGCTTCGGGCGCGGTGATCACGGTGGGGCCGGCGTCGAAGACGAAGCCGTCGCGCTCCCAGAAATAGGCGCGCCCGCCGGGCTTGTCGCGCGCTTCGAGAATGGTGGTGTCCACCCCCGCCGATTGCAGCCGGATCGCGAGCGCGAGCCCGCCAATCCCTGCACCGATCACTGCCGCTTTCTTCATTCGACCCCCATTATCGCGCGCACCGCCCGCCCGATCGGCACCGGCGGCTTGCCCGTCATCACCCGGATCTTGTCGCCCAGGTTCGAATTGGCCGCATAGAAGCGGCGGATCAGTCCCTCGTCCAGCCGATAGAAGCGCGCGAGGATGCGATAGCGTTCCTCGGGCTCGGCGGCCTTGAACAGCATCGCCGCGAGCAGCCGGTAGAAGCGCCGGCTGCGCCAGGTCCGCGCGGCGTGTGCGTGGAGCAGGTCGTGGAGCGCGGCGCCGTCGAAATTGCCGGCCTGGGCGATAAGCGCGGCGGTGCGCACCGCGTCGGGAAGCGAATAGCTGGTGAGCGGATGGAACAGCCCGGCGCGCATTCCGGCCTTGGCGATCCCGGCGCCGCCCGAGCGCCAATAGCCTTCGAAGTCGCCGCCGATCGCGACGGGCAGCACGCCGCTTTCCTCGCGCGCGGCTTCCACGACTTGCCAGCCGCGCGCTGCGGCATAGGCGTCGAGCCTACCGCCGAGCGTGTCCGCGTCGATCGCGGGCTCGTCGCTGTAATAAGTGTCCTCGACGAAAATCCGGTCGGGGGCGAAGGGCAGCGTATAGACGAAGCGATAGCCGTCGTGCTGGTCGACGGTGGCGTCCATCACCACCGGGCGTTCGAGAGCGTGCGGGCGGGCCAGGACGAGCTCGCGGCCGAGGAATTTCTGCCAGCCGAGTTCGAGCGTCGCGAGGTCGCCGGTGCCGCGGCAGTCGATCACGCCCTTGGCCTCGATCCGGTCGCCATCGGCGAGCAGCACGCCGGAGGCGGTTACTTCGCTTGCCGCGCGGTCGCGCAGCACCGCCCGCTCGGGCAAAGCCGCCAGCGTCTCGCGTTCGAATTGGTGCGATTCGATCGAGTGATAGGGCGATTCGAGTGTGCGGGCGTGGCCCGGAAAGGCGACGTCGTAGCGCGGCCATTGATGGCTGATCAGCGGCGCGACCAGCCAGCGATCGGCGGGCACCACGTCGCTGGCGAAGAACGACCAGAGATGGTTGCCGCCGAGATGCGGCCCCGCCTCGATCAGGCGAATCTCGGCCCCGGGATGCCGCCGGTGGACGGCGCGCGCGATCAATCCCCCGGCAAGACCGCCGCCGACGATGGCTAGGTCGCAGCTGATCGTGGCCGACATCGGCCCGGCCTAGCCGAGTGGAACAGGCGTTCCAACAAAAACCCTCCCCGGCGCAGGGCCAGGGAGGGCAGGGGTGGCGGGAGCGGAGCGATGCGGCTCGCCCCCGAGAGTTCAGGCGGCCTTGAGCAGCGGCCACTCCTCGGCCATCGCCTTTGCCACCGACGGGCGGGCGCGAAGTTTCGTGCGATAGGCGAGCAGCACCGGCCAGTCGGCGATCGCCACGCCGGCATGCTCGCACCAGTTGAGCACGGACAGCAGATAGGCGTCGGCGACAGTGAAGCGCTCCTCGAGGAATTCGCGGCCGTCGAGGTGGCGCGCCAGCACGTCGAACGGCTTGACGACGCGGGCCAGCGCCGCGGCGCGCTCCTCGGGGCCCGCCGCCTTGCCGAGCAGGATCAGGAACACCGCCTTGTGCAGCTCGGTGCTGGTGAAGTTGAGCCAGGCGAGCATACGGTAATGCGCGTCGGAAAAGCCGGTGAAGCTCAGCGACCCCTCGGGCGCGAGCTCGGCGATATAGGTCAGCACCGCCGGGCCTTCGGTGAGCACGAAACCGCCACGCGTCTCGATCGCAGGCACGGTGCCCATCGGGCTGACCTGGCTGAAATGACGGCCATCGGGCAGCCGACTGTCCGGCGGCACTGCGACAAACTCGGCGTCGAGCTCGGCTTCCTCGAGCGCGATCCGCGCGGCTAGCGAACAGGCGAAGGGACGAAAATAGAGCTTCATGACCGGCCTCCCTTGATTTCTTTACGATCTCGCATAGAAATGACGGGGTCAAGAGATTATTTGCGGGTTCGCATAAAATGTCGACCAAGGCCCGGGGACGCCCGCGCAGTTTCGATCCCGACGCGGCGCTAGTGCGGGCTACCGAGCGGTTTCGCACGCACGGCTTCGCGGGCACCTCGCTTGACGAATTGTCCGAAGCGACCGGGCTCAAGCGGCCGAGCCTCGCCGCGGCGTTCGGCGACAAGCGCGCTTTGTACATAGCCGCGATCGACCGGCTGACCGCGCGGATCGAGCGCCAGCTGATCCGCCTCGGCGAGGCGAAGCTCCCCTTGCGCGAACTGGTCGAGCGCATCTTGTTCGGCGGGATCGGGCTGTATCTGACCGGCACCGAGGGACCCGAGGGCTGCCTGGTGATCAACACCGCGGCGACCCAGGCGGCATCGGACCCCGCGGTGCGCGACAAGCTCACTGCGTTTCTTGCGATGGAGGACGCGCGTATCGCCGAACTGCTCGCCGCGGCGGGGAGCCCGGCGCCCGAGGCGCACGGGCGGCTGGTCGCCTCGGTGCTCCATTCGCTCAGCGTTCGCGCACGCGGCGGTGCGCCGCGCGAAGAGCTCGAGCAAGTCGCGCGCGACTGCGTCGCGCTGATCGCGGGAGGCGGCAACTGACCGCGCTGCGCGTGCCGCGCAAGGCGGCGATCGCGGCGCTGCTGCTCGGCCTCGCGGTCGGCGGCATCCTGCTCGCAATGGCGCGCCCGCCGATCTGTCCGTGCGGGACGATCAAGCTGTGGCACGGCGTGGTCCATTCGAGCGAGAACAGCCAGCATCTCGCCGATTGGTACAGCTTCAGCCACGTCATCCACGGCTTCCTGTTCTATGCCGCGGCGCACTTCGCTTTGCGCGGGAGGGTGCGCGATTGGGCGCTCCCGATCGCCGTCATCGTCGAAGGGTGCTGGGAGCTGCTCGAAAATTCGCCGATCATCATCAACCGCTATCGCGAGGCGACGATCGCGCTCGGCTATTCGGGCGACAGCATCGTCAATTCGCTCGCCGATATCGGCTGGATGGCGTTCGGCTTCTGGGTCGCATCGAAGCTGCCGGCCTGGGCGACGGTCGCGCTGGCGATCGGCTTCGAGCTGATGACGCTCGCGTTGATCCGCGACAATCTGACGCTCAACGTGCTGATGCTGGTCTGGCCGATCGACGCGATCAAGGCCTGGCAAGGCGGGTGACGCGCGCAGGCGGCGGGTGTAGGCGGGGGCATGGCCCTCGCCATCCTCCTCTCCGCGATCGCGATGACCGTGATCGTCGGACTGCGCTATCTCGCCGCTTCTGGCGGGTTCGCGCTGGCGACGCGGCTGCGCCATCCCGGGCTGTATGCCGGGCTCGATAGGCAGATGCGGCGTGAAGTGGGCTGGAGCCTCGCCTCGGCGGCGATCTATGGCGTGCCCGCGGGCGTGGTCGCCTGGGGCTGGCAGAATCGCGGCTGGACGCGGATCTACACCGATCTGGATGCATGGCCGCTCTGGTATTTGCCCGTCTCGATACTGCTCTATTTGCTCGCGCACGACGCCTGGTTCTACTGGACGCACCGCTGGATGCACCGCCCGCGCTGGTTCCGCATCGCCCATGCCGTGCACCACGCCAGCCGCCCGCCGACCGCCTGGGCGGCGATGAGCTTCCACCCTGTGGAGGCCCTGACTGGCGCGATCGTCATCCCTTTGCTCGTCTTCGTGATCCCCATCCATGTCGGCGCGCTCGCTCTGGTGCTGACGATCATGACCGTGATGGGGGTGACCAACCACATGGGCTGGGAGATTTTCCCGCGGTTCATGCATAGCGGGCCATTGGGGGCCTGGCTGATCACGGCGAGCCATCACCAGCGCCACCACCAACTCTATGGATGCAATTATGGTCTCTATTTTCGCTTCTGGGACCGGCTGTGCGGCACCGACAAGGGGCTCGGCGATTTCGCGCATCCTGGGCGCGGGGCTGTGCCTCGCGCTGCTTCCCGGGGCGATGCCACTCGCCAGCCTTGAGATCGACATCGTCGGACTGCGCTCCGCCAAAGGCGTGATCCAGCTCTGCCTGACCGCCGATGCCGGCGCCTTTCCCGACTGCAAGCCCGGCGGCCACGGCATCAAGCGCACGCTTCCCGCCGCCGCGCCGCGCATCCGCTTCGAAGGGCTGGCGCCGGGCGACTATGCCGTGGCGGTGATCCACGACGCCAATGGCAATGCGAAGCTCGACACCATGCTCGGCATCCCGCGCGAAGGCTTCGGTTTCTCGCGCGATCCGGCGATCCGCTTCGGGCCGCCGCGCTTCGACGCAGCGCGCTTCGCCGTCACCGCAGGCGGGAGCGCGAGCCAGCAGGTGCGGATGCGCTATCTGCTCTGACCGGTGCGTCAACTGAGGCGATAATCGCACGGGTCGAGCACCCCGCCTTCGGCAATCCTTAACCGCCGCTGGATTATTCATCGTGCCCGCAACGAAGGGGGCGGCGACATGCTTAGGGGGATCGCGTGGCGACTGGGGTTCATCTTCTGCCTGGCAGTGACGGTGCGAGTCGTCGCGGGTCTGTTCGCCCCTGATCACCCACCGGCGCCGCGTTTCATCGAGGAGCCCACTGCCGTTCTTCCCGGCGATTTGCCGCCGACCAGCCCCGAGATGCGCCGCGCGATCGCCGAGGTGCAGGCGCGTGGGGCCGGCCGCGGCGGGGCAAAGCTGACCTATGGCCATGGCGCGGACAGCGTGACCGTCACGCCGGACGAGCTTACCGCGGCGCGCGCGATCGTCCGCCGCGAGCGCGAGCTGGAAGACAGCCAGATCGAAGCCGAGGAAGCGGCCGAGCGCGAGCCGGTCTATACCAAGCCGGGCGAGCCGCAGCTCGATCCCAATCCCGACGCGCACTGATAGGCGACCGCCGGCCAGCGACATTGTCAAAATTGTCCGTCCGGCGCCGTGAAGTGGCAAATGCGCCTGCGAAGCGCCGGGTTGGCGCCGGGATTGCGCCCATGCCGCGCCGCTGGGGCGACACCTGCGCGCCACCAACGCGACAGCTGCGCCACCGCCGCGCGCCACCGAAGCCACGCCAGCGCGACGGCGACGCGCCGCCGACGCGACACCCAGGCGACGGCCGTGCGCCACCGGTGCGCCTGCGAGGCGACCGCCCCGCGTCACCGCGGCAACGGCGGCGCAACCCGCGCGGCATCGGGCGCGAACGGATCGGTCATGCGCTCTGCGTGGAGCGCGAGAAGCTGGGTCCAGTGCCGGTCGAAGGGGGTTCCGGCGAGACGCCGACGCAGGCGGTGCGCGCTCGACCGCGACATGCCCGCGGCCCGCGCCGCGCGCGCGACGCTGCCGGTCTCGAGCAAGGCGGCGAGAAAGATCCGCTGCTTGGCCGGCGTCCATTGCGCGCGGGGCGGCGGCTCGATCGGCGGTTTGTTGCGGGGAGCGGCCGGCACGGCAGTGCGGGCGGGCGGCGGGTTGCGGTGCTGCTGCTGTTCCATCGAACAGGATGGAGCAGATCAAATCCTACATTGAAAGCCTGGTCATGCGACGGCGCTATCCAGCGCGCGATCGGCGTGGAGCAGCCAGCCGAGTACCGCCGCCATGACCAGCAGCGCGGCGACATCGCCGGGGAGGTGCGCCCTGTGCATCGGCTCGGCGAACGCCTGCACCGCCATGATTACGGCGTGCACCAGGCTCGACCAGATCGCGAACAGGATCAACGAGCGATGCGCGCGCGGATCGGCGGCGGCACGGATCAGGAAGATGCCGAGCGTGACGTAGAGCCCGACGATCATCAGGAAATAGTTGGACGCGGCGGGCGGGCCGTCATGCCACGCCCAGCCCGACGGCCAGAGAATCGCGAGCGGATAGAGCAGGCAGCAAGTCACGCCGAACAGGAGCAGCGCGGCTTGCAGCAGCTTGTGCGTGGTCATGGCGAATTCCCCCGATACGCGGACGCGGCAACTATAGCTCATCGATCGTGCAGGTAAATCGGGGGTGCTGCGCGGCTCACGCCCGCGCGAAATTCATCGTCCAGTTGGTCTCCCATGTCGCGCCGCCGTCGGCGGACAGCGCCTGTTCCCAGTGGGGCGTATCCGTGTCGGTGCGCAGCCAGAGGAAGCGCATGCGGACGGTGCGGCCGTCCTGGACTTCGTCGGCGTAGAAGGTGCCGACGCCGTCTTCGAAGCTGCCGATCACCGGCGTGTCGAGGCTGTGCGGCGCGCGATTGTCGAGCCACCAGATCGCCCAGCGCGCCGTCGCCGGGTCCCAGGAGCGCAGCGCGATCGCGCGATAGGCGCCGGCGGGGAAATGGAGAAGATGCTCCTCGACATTGCCGTTGCCCGCGAGGATCGGGCGCTGCTCGCAGGCGCCGTCGAATTCTTCCCAGTCGTGGCAGCCGGCGAGGCGGGCCTCGAGACGGCGGTGCCGCACCTGCCAGCGGCCCTGCTGGAAATCGAAATCGGGACAATGGGGTGCGTCGGGCATGCCTGGTCTCCTGCGAAAAGCGGCAGGGCATAACAGGGATAGGGTGCGCGGAACAGATGCGGAACGCGTCAACCGGCGCGGAGCGGCCAGCGGCCGTGCACGACATGGGTGGCCTTGCCGACCAAGCTCTCGACCAGGAGGATCTCGTCGACCGTCCAGCCTATGGCCGCGATCTTTTCGGCGCGGAGGCGATCGCCGGCATAGTTGATCGTGACGTGCGGCTCGGGCGTGGTGCCGAGCATCATCGGGGCTTTCTGTTCGACCAGGTGGCGGACCAAAGCGGCCTGGAAGGCGCGGGCCTCGGCAAGCGGCGCCTTGGTGCGCAGGGTAACCGCCTTGCGGTTCTCGATCCGATCGAAGGCGAGCGGGAAGGGCTTGGCGGCGAAGCTGTCGAGCGCGGCGACGGTGCGCGGGAGCCAGTCGGGCGGGGCGCGATGGAGGTCGAACAGCGATACCAGCGTGGCGTGGAGCAGCTCGGGGCCGCGGCCGGGATCGTTGCGGGCGAGCGCAGTGATCTGCGCCTGCACGTCCGGCGGCGGCTTGGCCTGGATGTAGAGCGGGTTGCGCGCGCGCATCGGAAGCGTCCGCGCCGCCGCTCAGCCTTCGGCTTCGCGCTCGAACGCCGCTTCGCCGCCGATCCGCGCCGCGGCCTTGCCGAGCAGCGACAGCACGACGACTGCGATGACGGTCGCGAGGATGGCATAGGTGTAGAGGCCGGTCAGGTCGTCGCCGAGGCCGAGCTTGGCCAAAGTCGCCTTGATCGCCTCGTTCCAGGCAAGCGCCGCGACCAGGCCGAGGCTGGCCGAGGCGAGCGCGATCATGGTCTGGATGAAGGCTCGGGGATTGGACATGGCACTTTCCTCCGCTTCGTGTGCGGCGAGACTGACGCAGGCCGCGCGCGGGCGCAAGATTGCATGGGGGAAGCGGGCGGACGGTGGCGTTCCCCACGCAAGTCAGGCCACGATTTCGCCGGGCGCATCGGGATCCGGCAGCGGGTCGAGCGGTGCGCAAAAGCCGCAGTCCCAAATTTCGATAACGCGCTCGAAGCTCTTGCCGCCGCGGCTGTGCGAGGCCTTCATCCGAAGCCGCGACGGGATGATGCTCGACCCCTTATATTCGGGGACGATCTCGAGCCGATCGATCAGGCCGCGTTCGCCATATTCCGACAGCATCTGGGTCAGCAGCGCGTGCGACGCCGCGGCCTCCGGCGTGACATAGCCGATATTGACCGCGGCCTTGGGACCGCCGAGCTCAACCGGGAAGAAGTGGATCTTCACGAGCAAATGCTTGCGCACCAGCTTCGCGGCCTCGCGCTTGGTCGTCACCGCGGCGAAATCGGGCGCGAGCGGCGGGGCCGGGACGGTGACTCGCTGGCCGGCGACGGCGACCGGTGTCGGCGAGAGCGGCAGAGCGAGCAGGGCCAATGCCAGCCGTAATATGCTGCCGCCGCGCTGTCGTGCAGTCTCGCTCCGCTCTTGCACCGCCCTCCTCCCGGATGTGAACGCCGCTGCGAAGGGTATCGACGTTTCCACGCGAATTGGAGGCAATCGCATCCGTTTCGGAGAGGATTGGCGGGCGAGGTGGGGCATGGGCGACTTTGTACGGAATTCGTAACTGGGCCACTCACTTTTCACGAAATCACTGTTTTGTTGAAACTGGTGGGAAGTTACCAGTTCGAAGCGATCCATCCCTTCGCCGACGGCAACGGCCGGGCCCGCTGCCGCTGCCGCTGTTGTAGATGAGCCCATATCTGGAGCGCCACAAGGATCGTTATATCGACCTGATTTACGCGGTGTCGCGCGACGGCGCGTGGGAAGACTGGATCGCATTCTTCCTGGAGGCGGTGGCGGCGTCTGCCGCGGAAACGATTTTCCGTGGTCGAGCGGCTGCAGGACTTGCAGCGCAACTATCGCGAACGATTCCAGACCGCACGGCGATCGGCGCTGATGCTGCGGATCATCGACTTGGCGTTCGAGCGGCCGGTGCGCTCGATCTCGGACTTCGCCGAGGCGCTGGGGGTGACCTATGGCGGCGCGATGAACAACATCAACGAGTTGATCGCGCAGGGTGTGGCGGAGGAGGTGGGCGGGGCCTATCCCAAGCTGATCCGCTTTCCGGGAGTACTGGAAGCGCTGCAAGTGGGATAAGTTTGCCCGCTAAAGTGCGCATTAGCGCGGTGCTGGGGTTGCGGAAAGCTTCAATCAAATATCTTTTTCAGCAAGCGCGGCGTCGACGGCTCGAACGATCGTTGATTTGGCATCATCGGCCGACGATTGCCAAATCGGCCATGGTACGGAGTAGTTTGTCTCACTGTCACGAGCCGAACTAGACCATCTCCCTTTGCTTTCCGGCGCAATCCTGAGCTCAAAACCTCGATACTTGGCGATCTGATGACCGTCTTCATTAGCAACCCAGTCGAGTGATTGCGCTTTCTGATCGGTGAGCCAGAGTCGCCTTACCTCTTCCGTGTTCTTCGTCGCGAGATCGCCTTGCCCCATGATGCCCAGAGCCACGGTTCCCCCAAGGCTTCCTTCGAGAGCTTGAATTCTTCCGGCTAGCTGATTTATAACTTCAGCTTGAGGGTCGGCTGTGACGGCATTCGCAAACACCCCAAGCGCTGCAGTAAGCGGGTTCGACACGTCGTTCGGATGGTTTTCAATCCATTCTATTTGAGCAATTACATCCAATCCTAATTTTTGTAAGGAGTGAACGTCGCCGGGGTCAAAGAAAAGAGTGCGCTGATTTGCCGTGTCGAAGGGGAGACGAGTACCACTCTCCGCAATCTGAATAACCGGCTTCTGCAGGGCATGTCTAATGCCGAGCTCATACATAACATTGGCGTTCAAGAAAGTCAAATCGGCTATACATAGTTCTGACTCATATAGGGCCGAAAATATAGCAGCAGTAATTTGCCCAGGATTAGTGCTCAGATCGGCTCTTTCGAGGCTGTACCCGCGCTTTTCCAGCACAGGCTTTAGCGCGATTTCGGAAACCATGTTCGCATGTCGACGTTCGGTGCTATGATCGCCGCCGATAGGCGTCACGACAAAACACCGCCTCTTTCTTTGCCTGTCCTGATCTTCAGTCATAATTTGACCCTTCCCGAAGCTCAGCCATGCTCCGTCCCCCCAGCCCCCATATACAGCTCGCTCGCTTCCTTAAACACCTGTTCATCTCCGCCATCCCGGCCGCGCCGCGACCTTGCTGGTGGTGGCGATCTCCGCGCGGATGGGCCGGTGGCAATGCTGCCTTCGACACTCTGGTTCTGCTTGTTGGCCAGGGCCGCGAGTTAGGGATCGCGGCTTGCTACAGCTGTCGCTATTTGCTGCGCGAGACGCAGTAAATTTCAAGCTTCCTGGCTGAAGCGTCGAGCGAATTTTCGGGCCGCACATCGCGCGGCCGATTGAACCGGCTGCGCCCGCGGAACGGGCGCGGCCCCGGTGCGCCATCTCGGTCCGGCCGACCTACGAAGGCATGCAGGCCTTGGCCCGGCGGTCGATGGTTTCGCTCGACAGGATCACGCTGGCACCGGGCACCTTTCCGGTCATTCGATAGGCTTCGACCTTCACTTGGCCGAGAGCCTCGTCTGCGCCGATCCCCTTGGATGCCGCATAAGCGCTCGTATACTTTGTCATGGTCGCAACATAGCCTCCGAAGCCTCCGCCGGAGACGGCCTTGTCTTCCACCAGGTTCGTTCTGGCGAAGATCAATGCGGCGCAGGACAGATCGGTTTCGCCCGCTGGCAGCGTCGCCTTGCTACCCGCAGGTGCGTTGCAACCGCCGATCAGCAGCAGAATCGCTCCCAGCGCCGCAGTCTTCTTGTCGTGCATGAGACACCCCCCTTGTTGGACGGCAGTTAACGCTCAAAAGATTGCAGTGAAGTTAGCGACGCATCCAGTTCAATCGTGCTCGCGGTCGCCCTGGCCCATGTACAGCTCGCTCCCCGTTTCCTTGAACACCTTGCTCATCTCCGCCATCCCGGCCAGCGCCGCGGCCTTGCTGGCGGCGGCGGCCTCCGCGCCACTGGGGCCGGTGGCGAGGAAGCCTTCGACGCCTTGGTTCTGCTTGTTGGCGAAGGCGCGGACTTCCTGGCTGATCTGCATCGAGCAGAATTTGGGGCCGCACATCGAGCAGAAATGCGCGGTCTTGGCGCCCTCCGCGGGCAGGGTCTGGTCGTGATATTCCTCGGCGGTGTCGGGATCGAGCGACAGGTTGAACTGGTCGCGCCAGCGGAACTCGAAGCGGGCCTTTGACAGGGCATTGTCGCGGACCTGCGCGGCGGGGTGACCCTTGGCCAGATCGGCGGCGTGGGCGGCGAGCTTGTAGGTCACCACGCCGACCTTGACGTCGTCGCGGTCCGGCAGCCCAAGGTGCTCCTTGGGCGTGACGTAGCAGAGCATCGCGGTGCCGTACCAGCCGATCATCGCGGCGCCGATGCCGCTGGTGATATGGTCATAGCCCGGCGCGATGTCGGTGGTGAGTGGCCCGAGCGTGTAGAACGGCGCCTCGCCGCAGACCTCGAGCTGCTTGTCCATATTCTCCTTGATCTTGTGCATCGGCACATGGCCGGGGCCTTCGATCATCACCTGGACGTCCTGCTTCCAGGCGCGGTGGGTGAGCTCGCCAAGCGTGTAGAGCTCGCTGAATTGGGCTTCGTCATTGGCGTCGGCGATTGAGCCGGGGCGCAGGCCGTCGCCGAGGCTGTAGGCGATGTCGTACGCCTTCATGATTTCGGTGATCTCGTCGAAGCGCTCGTAGAGGAAGCTCTCCTTGTGGTGGGCGAGGCACCATTTCGCCATGATGCTGCCGCCGCGGCTGACGATGCCGGTGACGCGCTTCGCGGCCATCGGGATGTAGCCGAGCCGCACGCCAGCATGGATGGTGAAATAGTCGACGCCCTGCTCGGCCTGCTCGATCAGCGTGTCGCGGAAAATCTCCCAGGTCAGCTCCTCGGCGATCCCGCCGACCTTTTCGAGCGCCTGGTAGATCGGGACGGTGCCGATCGGGACGGGAGAATTGCGGAGAATCCACTCGCGGGTGTCGTGGATGTTGCGCCCGGTGGAGAGGTCCATCACCGTGTCGGCGCCCCAGCGGATCGACCAGACCATCTTGTCGACTTCGGAGGCGACGTTCGAGGCGACCGCGCTGTTGCCGATATTGGCGTTGATCTTGACCAGGAAGTTGCGGCCGATCGCCATCGGCTCGCTCTCGGGGTGGTTGATGTTGTTGGGGATGATCGCGCGGCCGCGGGCGACTTCGTCGCGGACGAATTCGGGGGTGACGTAGTCGGGGATCGAGGCGCCGAAGCTCTCGCCGTCGCGGACATATTCGGCGAGGCGGGCGCGGCCGAGATTCTCGCGGGTCGCGACATATTCCATCTCGGGGGTGACGATGCCGCGGCGGGCATAGTGCATCTGGCTGACATTGGCGCCGGGCTTGGCGCGCAGCACCTGCTTGCGCACGTTCGGGAAGGGCTGGACGCCGCCGCTGCGGTCGGGGCCGAGCTGGCCGTTATCCTCGGGGCGGACTTCGCGCTGGGCGACTTCCTCGACATCGCCGCGGGCGCGGATCCAGGGGGCGCGCAACTCGGGAAGGCCGGCCATGATGTCGATCCGGGCCTGGGGATCGGTGTAGGGGCCCGAGGTGTCGTAGACGCGAATCGGCGGTTCGCCCGACGAGGGCTCGAGGTCGATTTCGCGCATCGCGACCTTGAGCGGGCCGACATGGATCTTTCGCGAGCCGCGGATCGGGCCGGTGGTTACCTGGAGCTCGGTGCGGGCGGGCCGCTGGGTTCCGGAGGAACCCAGTTCCATCTTCGAATCAACGTCGGCCATTCGTCTTCTCCTTGGACGGGAGAAAACGGACCTCGGGTGAAGCGCCGCTCCCTCCCTACGCCGGTGTCAGCCGGATCAGGTTCAGCGGGTCGAGGGCTGCGGCCCTCCTCTCAACCGCTGCGTCGGCGGTCCCCCGGGGATGGCCGACTCCTAGACCCATGGCCCGACGAGGGAAAGCGCGGATTTGCTCTGGACGGACGCGATCCGGCGGCTAGATTTTGCGGCGGGGAAGACGCGCATTCTGCGCGCAACAGGGGAGGATTTCATGCGCTACCGGCTTTCTGCCGCCATTCTGCTCGCCACCAGCTTGCCGGCCTCGGCTTTCGCGCAGGCAGGCAATACGATCTTCGTGCCGACCGGCAGCAGTGCGCCGGCGGTACCGCAGGAACCGGTCTCGGACGATAGTCCCGAGGACATCGCCAAGGATGCGGCGCGCGACCTCAAGGACAGCCGCTTCTACAACCGGCCCGGCGCGACGCGCGCGCAATATGATTCCGACTGGCAGACCTGCCGGCTGATCGCGCGCGGATCGCGCACGCCGTCGGGGACGATTCCCTATTATTACAACCCGGCGGTGATCTCGCCGGTGGCGGCGGGGGTCGGCGCGGGACTGGGCGGATTGTTCGCCAATCTGATCCAGCAGGGCCAGCAGCGCCGCGACAATCGTCGCTCGTGCCTGCTGATCAAGGGCTGGCGGCTGGTCGAGGTGCCGAGCGCGACCGCGGTCCGGGTCGCGGCGATGACCGATGCCGAGCGCAGCGCCTATTTCGACACGATCGTCGGCGCCGAGAAGGTCGAGGGCGAAGTGACCGAGCGGACCAGCTTCGTGCTGCCCGCCGATCCGCAGCTCCGCCTCGACGCGCCGCTCGCCGGGCCGGGGCAATTGTGGCTGGGCAAGAAAGTGGATCCCGCCGCGCCGTTCGCGCTCGCGCCGGGCGAGGCGGCGTTGGTGCTCGGCTTCCGCCGCCCCGACGAAGGCAGCGCGGGACGATCGGGCAGCCTCGCCATCGCCCGCTACGACGTGGCGGGGCGCGACCTCGTCTACCGGCCGAAGGACTGGAAGAAGAAGGGCGACAAGACGACCTACAGCCTGAACGTCGCGAGCAAGGACCGCAAGGCGGGCTATGAGGTGCAGGTGCTGCGGCTGACCCCGGGCGATTACGTGCTGATGGGCAGCGCGGTGGGCAAGCTGCCGGTGACCAACAGCTATTGCTTCGGCGCGCCGACCTTCCATGTCGGCGCGGGCGAAGTCGCCTATCTAGGCGACTTCGTGCCCTATATGGACGCGCGGATGTCGAGCGGCGCCAAGCTCAACGCGATCGCCTGGACGGCGCATGCCGAGGATGCACGGCAAGTGCTCTCCGCCAAGCAGGCGGGCCTCGCCGCGGCGCTCAAGCCGGCGACTTTGCGCAACCGTGCGACCTATGCCTGCTCGGCGATCACGATGGACCGCTGGGACCTGCCCGGCGCCGAGGCGCTGCCCGAGCCCGAGCCGCAGCCGGCGGCGACGACCGCAGGGCTCTGAATGCAAAAAGGGCGCCCGGCCTCGCGGCGGGGCGCCCCTCACGTGCCTTGCCGGCGGATTACAGCGTGTTCTTGACCTGGTCCTCGACGCGGGCGTCGTCGTCGTCATCGGCCTTGTCGGCGGCGTCGTGGCCGCGGTCCTCGACATTGTCGGCCTGGGCTTCGAGCGCATCGTGGAGCTGGTCGTTGCCGGCGGCGGCGGCCTGATCGGCCTGCGCTTCGAGCGCGTCGGACTTGTTCTCGGCCATCGATTCGATGTTCGACGCGGCCTGATCGTCGGCATTCTTGCCGCAGGCGCCGAGCGCGAGCAGGCCGGCGGCGACCACGGTCGCCTTGAGCAGAATCTTCATGGGGTTCCCCTTATGGTTTCGCGGGCCCGATTCGGGCCTCGCGCACCAATCGCCGAAACCGCACTAGGTTCCGGATGCAGGGCTGGGGCGGCCCCGCGGCTTACTTGATCTTGGCTTCCTTGAACTCGACATGCTTGCGCACGACGGGATCATACTTGCGGAAGGAGAACTTCTCGGTCTGGGTGCGGGGGTTCTTCTTCGTAACGTAGAAGAAACCCGTGTCCGCCGTGCTGACGAGCTTGATCTTGACAGTGGTCGGCTTGGCCATGACCCGAAACCCTTGAATCGTTCGAAAAGAAATAGCGGCGCGCGCAGGCGCACCGCTGTCAGGCCGGGGCGGATGCGCGAGTCTGGGGGAAAAGTCAAGAAGGCGCCGTCACCGGCCTGCCGACTAGTTGCTTTTCTTTGCTTCGGCCATGAGCTTGTCGGTGAGCGCGGCCATGCGCTGCTGCATCCCGGTCGCCGTCTTGGCCATCATCGAACGTTGCACCGCCATCAGATCGGGATCGGTCATGATCGTCGGCGCCTGTTCGACATAGGCGTGGCCCGCGGGCGTCTGGAAGAAGGTGTCGATCGCCTGCAACTGGTCGAGCGTGAAGCGCCGCGCATAGGCCCGGGCCATCGCGTCGAACATGGCCGGCATCGACTTCTTGAGCGTCGCGATCGAACGCTCGAACTCGTCCTTCATGAAGCCGTCGAAGGTGGCCATCATTTTCGGATTCTCGGTCCGGGCCTCCGCGAGAAGCGGTCCGTTGAGCATCGTATCGCGGATATTCTGCATCATCGGGCGCACCATCTGCTCGACCATCGCGTCGCGGCGGTCGGCGGGCATCACCCGTTCCATCAGCGCCTGCGCCGCGGCAAGCCGGGCGGGATCGGGCGCAGCGGCGACCGCCGGTGCCGTCTGGACGTGCGCCAAGGCCGGCAGACCGGTGGCAAGAGCGGCGGCGATGGCAAGCGATCGAAGCATCGGAGTCCCTCAAATCTGGCGCGGCGCGGCGTATGCATTGCCGATGCCTGCGCAATATGACGATATGACAGGGATGGAAGTGCTCGTCCCCGCCTTTCTGCTCGCCTTGCTCGCCCAGACGAGCGACCGGCCGGCATTGCTCACTGCGATCCTCGCCGATCGCTTCCGGCGGCCGCTGGTCGTCGCGCTCGCGGCGGGACTGGCGCATGGGGCGGGCAGCGTGCTCGCCGCGATCGCCGGCGCGGCAGTCGCCCCGACGCTGCGGCCCGATGCGAGTGCCCTGCTGCTCGCGGTCGCCTTGCTTGCCGGTGCGGTGACGGGGCTGATCCGCACGAGGCTGCCGAGCCGGCTCGAGCGCTGGCGTCTCGGGCCGCTGGTCACGCCGCTGCTCGGCATTTTCGTGCTCGCGCTCGGCGAGCAGACGCAGTTCTTCACCTTTGCGCTGGCGGCGGGCGGGTCGTCCTGGCTCGCGGCGGCAGGAAGCACGCTCGGCGCGCTGGCGGTGGGAATCGTCGCGGCGGTGCTGGGTGAGTCCGAGTGGCGCCGGCTGCCGCTGCGCTGGCTGCGCTATACCGTATCGGCGCTGTTCCTGGTTGCGGGGATCGTCATCGGGCTCGGGGCGTTGCGGCTGACAGGGTGATCGACGGGGCTGATCGCTCTCATCGAAATTTGCGCGTGGCAGCGCGCGGAGCGAACCCTATATCGCGCTCGTTGGGCAACCGTATCGTTTTTTGGAGGAAATGATGGCAGACACCAAGGCGCTAGAGACGCCCACCGACCTCAACCGCAACGACACCAAGAGCGTCGCCGATGCGCTCAACAGCGCGCTGGCCGATTGCTTCACGCTTTATTTCAAGACCAAGAATTTCCATTGGCACGTCTCGGGCCCGCATTTCCGCGACTATCACCTGCTGCTCGACGACCAGGCAGCGCAGATCTACGGCGTCACCGATGCGATCGCCGAGCGCGTGCGCAAGACTGGCAACGTCACGATTCGCTCGATCGGCGACATCGCGCGCCGCCAGACGATCCAGGACAATGATGCGGATTTCGTGGCGCCGGGCGACATGCTCGCCGAGCTGCGCGACGACAATCTCAAGCTGGTCGAGAGCTTCCGCGCGGTGAAGCAGGCCGCCGAGGACGCCGGCGACAATGCGACCAGCGGCATCGTCGACGAATGGACCGACCAGGCCGAAGAGCGCGCCTGGTTCCTGTTCGAGGCCAGCCGCAAGGGGTGAGCACCTAAAGATCTCCCCCGCCAGGGGGAGGTGTCAGCGCAGCTGACGGAGGGGAGGAATCACCGAGCGTAGTGAGTCCTCCCCCTCCGTCGCCACCTCCCCCTGGCGGGGGAGGATAAACGTCGCACCGAGTCGAACGTCAATTTGACTCAAGTCTGCGCAACCAGTGCGAGGTAGATCATGCCCCCCATGATCTAGGATCGCGCGGGGCGCGATCCGACCTCGCACTCCCAACGGGAGAGGGAAGAAGGATCACTTGATCGCGGCGAGGTCGGTTTCGACCTTCTTGAGCGCTTCGTCGGTGAGCTTGCCGTTCGACATCGGCTGGACCGCGCGCAGGCTCATGCCCTTGAACATGTCGTAGGACGGATGGGTGCTGACGCCGGGAAGGTCGGCGTCGAGCACGGCCTTGGCCTGGGCGTCGGCGACGATCGCCTCGATCGGCGTATCGAGGTTGAACTTGGCGGCGGCAGCGGGTGCGGCCGGTGCGGGCGCGGTCTGGGCAAAGGCGGCGGGTGCGAGGCAGGCGAGCGCGGCGGCAGCCGGAACGATGAACTTCATGTGAGCGGAACCCTCCCAAGGACCGGCAGGCTGCCGGCGGCGCGAACCTAGCGGCAATTTTACGGGATCGCCATGGCTGAGCGGGATCACGGAAGCGGATGCCTCCGCCTTGGTCGAGCGATGATCACCGACAGGTTTTTCGCCCCAGCGGCGCGATATAGCGAATACGGCCATCGGTGACCGCAACTTGCACGCATTGGCCCGTCGCGTCGTTCGACCGGATCGTATATGCGCTCTCACCCGCCTGATAGGCGCGAAGCGTCTTGAACCCTCGGCGCTGCAGCTCGACATCGGCGCTCGACGCACGCATCGTCACAAGGTCGTTCAGGGGGACGGAACCGCGGGTTGGCGCCCGCTCGCCGGAATAGCTTGATTCGGAAGCTTGGTTGCAATCGGGGGCCAGCGTTCTGGTGATCGCGTCGAACCTGCCTTCGACCACCGCGATGCTCACGCATTGTCGCTGCGCCGGGTTCCACCAATAGCTCCACGCCCGGTCGTCGCCCTTTTCGGTTTTGATGTGCACCCAGCCGCGCGACTCCATCTGCGTTTCGCCGCCGGCAGCGCGCGCACCGACGAGGTCGGCGACGTCGCCAGGCGTCTGTGCCGATGCAGAGAGAGGAAGGGTGGCGGCAATGCCGGCCAAGAAGAGTGCGAAACGCATGGAATGATCCTCCTCGCTGAGCACATGAGGTAGCTAACGCGTGAAGAGGAAGCCAATCAGGACGAGGAAGGCCACCCCCTCGAAGAGCCCGACTAGCACGCTTGCCGCAGCGCCGACATATCCCTTGGCGAGCGTCCGGGAAAACCAGCGAATCTCCAGCAGCAGGAAATTGATCGTGGTCGCACCCAGCAATGCGATGCCGGCGGTCCGAATCGCTGGATGCGGCACGATCGCGAGACTGGTGCCCAGGCTGAGCCCGAGGGCGAACACGGCGGTGGGATAGCATTGCTCGTAGAAGGGCAGGCGCAATGAGCGTCGGTCCAGCGCCTGGCCGGACGCGCGGACAAGGCGGGCTGCGAGAAACAAGGCGAATGACGCGAACACCACCATGCGCAGCGCCAGCGCACTGGCATTGTCGTTGACGAGGCCGGCGAGGCCGTGGCGATTGGCAATGATCGCGTCGGTCTGACCAAGCGCGGTGGCGACCGTATGGGCGAGCAGCAACGCCAAAGCGAGGAAGAGCGGCGGACTGAGCACCGAGGCATATTGCTCGTCTTGCGGAAGCAGCGATTCTCTCGCGACCTCTTCCATCACACCGAATGGACGAAGTGCTGCGCGCGCCAAGGTGAGCGGAAAGAAAAGCAGCCAGCTCATCACTTCGTAGAGAAGCTCGTCGAGCGAGTTTAGCCACTTCATGAAGTCCATGCGGCCATGATGCGTTGGGACGCCATGCGCCGCAATCCCGCGCTTTGACCGGCTCGGCGCTGAATCGTGACGGGAGCGCATCGGCGGCATCATGCGTTGCGCGACCATGCGCGCCTTCGCCGATCTGCTCGACGCCCTGATCTATACCCGCTCGCGCAACGCCAAATTGCGGCTGATCGGCGATTATCTGGCGAGCGCCCCCGATCCCGATCGCGGCTGGGCGATGGCGGCGCTGACCGGGACGCTCGATTTGCCCGCGGTCAAGCCGGCGCTGGTCCGGGCGCTGATCGAGACGCGCGTCGATCCGGTGCTCTATGCGCTGAGCCGCGATTTCGTCGGCGATTCGGCCGAGACGATCGCCTTGTTATGGCCGACCCCCGACGTGCCCCCGCCGACCAGCGAGCCGCTGACCCTGTCCGAAGTGGTGCGCGTGCTCGGCACGATCTCCAAGTCCGATGCGCCGGCGGCGCTGGCGGGGATGCTCGACCGGCTCGAGGCCGATGAGCGCTTCGCCCTGCTCAAGCTGGCGATGGGGGCGCTGCGCGTCGGTGTGTCGGCGCGGCTGGCCAAGACCGCGCTGGCGCAGGCGTTCGGGCTCGATGTCGATGCCGTGGAGGAAGTGTGGCACGGGCTGGCGCCGCCTTATGCGCCGCTGTTCGACTGGGCCGAGGGGCGGGGCACTCAGCCGACGCCAGACAATGTGCCCGTCTTCCGTCCGTTCATGCTCGCGCATCCGCTCGAGGAGACGCAGGTCAGTCTCGACGACTATGCCGCCGAGTGGAAATGGGACGGGATCCGCGTCCAGCTCGTCCATGTCGCGGGCGAAACAAGGCTGTACAGCCGCGCGGGCGACGACATCACGCACAGCTTTCCGGAGGTCGCCCAGGCCTTCGCGACGCCGGGGGTGCTCGACGGCGAATTGCTGGTCAAGGGCAGCGCGCAGGGCGGCGAGGGGGGCGCGGCGAGCTTCAACGCGCTCCAGCAGCGGCTGGGGCGCAAGGTGGTGCCGGCCAAGACGCTGGCCGAATATCCGGCGTTCGTGCGGCTCTACGACATTTTGTTCGACGGGCTGGAGGATCTGCGCGCGCTGCCTTGGTCCGAGCGGCGGGTGCGGCTCGAGGGATTCGCCGCGCGTCTCGATCCCGAGCGGTTCGATATCTCGGCGGTGATCGAAGCGGCGGACTTTGCCGGGCTCGAGGAGATCCGCGCCGGCGCACGCGACGCGGCGATCGAGGGGGTGATGCTCAAGCGCCGCGATTCGCCTTATGTCGGCGGGCGGCGCGTCGGGCTTTGGTACAAATGGAAGCGCGATCCGCTGACCGCCGATTGCGTGCTGATGTACGCCCAGCGCGGCAGCGGAAAGCGCAGCTCCTTTTATTCGGACTTCACCTTCGGGGCCTGGACGCCCGAGGGCGAATTGCTGCCGGTCGGCAAGGCCTATTTCGGCTTCACCGACGAGGAGCTGAAATGGCTCGACCATCATGTCCGCAATCACACGGTCAAGCGGTTCGGCCCGGTGCGCGAGACCGACAAGTCGCTGGTGCTGGAGGTGGCGTTCGATTCGATCCACGAATCGAAGCGGCACAAATCGGGGCTGGCGATGCGCTTCCCGCGGATCAGCCGGATCCGCAACGACAAGCCGGCGCGCGAAGCCGACACGATCGAGACGCTGCGCAAGCTGGCGACCTGACCCCCTCGACTTCGTGGCGCCTTGCAATAAGCTCGGCGAAAACAGGGGGAGACGCTACATGATCCGCACGCTGCTTGCCGCCACTGCCATGCTCGCGCTGGCGCCGTCTGCGTTCGCGCAGACCTATGCGATCCAGGCCGGGCGTCTGATCACCGATGCGGCCAAGCCGGCACGCGGCCCTTCGACGGTGATCGTCGACAAGGGGCGGATCCTCCGCATCGAGGACGGCGCCACCGCGCCCGCCGGCGCGACGGTGGTCGATATGCGCGGCAAGACCGTGCTGCCGGGGCTGATCGACGTCCATGTCCACCTGACGATGAACGCCGGCGAGCCCTGGTATCAGGGAATGACCACCAAATATTCGGAGGCCTATTCGACCACGGTCGGCCTCAGGAATGCGCTGATCACGGCGCGTGCGGGCTTCACCACGGTGCGCGATCTCGGCGGCGGCCTCGATGCCAGCCTGGCGATGCGCGACGCGATCGCCGAGGGGGGCTTTCCCGGGCCGCGGATCCAGGTGTCCGGGCCGGCGCTGTCGATCATCGGCGGGCATGGCGACATGACCGCGGGACTGTCGCCCGAATTGCGCCAGGCGATCGACCACGAGGGCGTGCAATTCTGGGTGTGCACCGGCGCGGCCGAATGCGCCAAGGCGGTGCGCCGGCTCGCCGCGGCGGGCGTCGACGCGATCAAGTTCCACGCCACCGGCGGGGTGCTCGATCCGGGCGCGATGGGGCTCGAGCAGCACTTCACCGACGAAGAGATGAAGGCGATCTGCGACACCGCGCACGAGATGCACCGCAAATGCGCGGCACATGCGCATGGCGCGCGCGGGATCGAGGCGGCGGTGCGCGCCGGAGTCGATTCGATCGAGCACGGCACCTTTGCCGACGATACCGATGTGCAGCTGATGAAGGCGCGCGGAACGTACTTCTCGGCCACGCTGATGGCGTTCAGCGGGCTCGACATGTATCTCGGCAAGGGCATCTTCGCGCCCGCGAGCGAAGTGAAGGCGCGCCAGACGCTCGACCAATGGGGCAAGGCGCTCGGGCGTGCGTACAAGGCGGGGGTCAAGATCGCGCTCGGCACCGACGCCGCGGTCTATCCGCACGGCCGCAACGCCGAGGAGGTTGGGCTGATGGTCACCAAGGCGGGGATGACTCCGCGCGATGCGCTGATCGCGGCGACCAAGGGTGGCGCCGACCTGCTCGGGCTGGCGGCGGAGACGGGGACGCTCGACGCCGGCAAGTCGGCCGACCTGATCGCGGTCGACGGCGATCCGCTGAGCGATCCCGCCGCATTGCTCCATGTCGGCTACGTCATGGCCGCGGGCAAGCCGATCCCGATGCAGTGAGGCCCGAGACGCTTGCCCCAGCGATGATGCTCGCCTCGGGGTCGATCCACGCGGTGGTCAATGCCGTGCTCAAGGGCGGCAAGGACAAGATGGCCGGGCGCGCGCTGATCGACGGATCGAGCGCGGTGTTGCTGCTGCCGGCGACTCTGCTGGTGCCGCTGCCTGCGGGGGCGTGGGGCTGGCTCGCGGCGACGGCGTTGCTGCACTGCGCCTATCTCTACGCACTGGTCCGTGCCTTCGAGACCAGCGACTTCTCGGCGGCCTATCCGATCCTGCGCGGCACCGCGCCGCTGGTCACCGCGGCGCTGGCGATCGGCGTGTTCGGCGAGGCGGCGCGTGCGCGCGAGCTAGCGGGAATCGCATTGATCGGCGCGGCGATGTTCGTGATGGTCAGCGGGCGGCACATCAGCCGCGAAGGGCTCGGCTGGGCGTTGTTCACCGGCGTTACCATCGCCGCCTATACGGTAATCGACGCGCACGGGGTGCGCGCGGCGCCGACGCCGGCGAGCTTCATCGTGTGGATGTTCGTGCTGATGGGCAGCCTGACCGTGACGATGTTCGCGGGCCTGTCGCGCGGGCGGATCTTCGCCTCGGCGCGGACCCAGTGGCGCGCCGGCGCGGTGGCGGGGGCGCTGTCGATCCTGACCTACGGTCTGGCGCTCAGTGCCTTCGCGCTGGGACCGACCGCGCCGCTCGCGGCGCTGCGCGAAACGGGAATGGTCACCGCGCTGCTGATCGCGACCTTCGTGCTCAAGGAGCGCGTGACCGCCGGGCGCGCGGTCGGCGTGCTCGGGATATTGGGTGGGGCGGTGTTGATCCTGACGCGGTGAATCGTGCTGCTGCTTTCGCAGGAGCACTAGGCCGGATCGCTGAGCAGCGCGCGGCAGGCGAGGATGTGGACGGCGAGGTCCTTGGCGGGACAGGCGACTTCGCCGCGCAGCCATGTTTGGAGCATCGTCCGCTGTGCGGCGGCGGCGGCCATTGCCGGGAGAGTCGCCGCGGTGCCGCGTCGTGCGGTGATCAAAACGGCGATGCGGCGCTGGAGCCGGTCGCCGGTGCGGCCGTCGAACAGCAAGCGCGCAACGCCGCGCTGGTCCCAGACATGCTCGAGCATCGCGCGGACCTGGACGGGGCTCGCCCGGCCGAGTGCGGCGCTGGCGAGCGTGTGGAGGATCGGCTCGACCGCGGCGACCAGCACGTCCTCCTTGCTGCGGAAATGCTCGTAGAAGGTCGAGCGGCCGACCCCGGCGGCGGCGATCAGCTCGGCGGTGCGGATCGCGTCGTAGCGGCGGGCGCGCGCGAGCTCGGTGAACGCGCGCAGGATCGCCTCGCGGGTGCGCTGGGCGCGCGGGTCGGTGGGCTCCGCCATATTGAGTTTGTAGCGCAGCGCCGCGCAGCCGCACCGGACTTTTGCGCCGCTTCGTCCGGAAGCCGCCGCGCGCGTCGGTTTCGCTCTCGCGCGGCCGCCGGGCGCGAGGCAGGGTGCGGCGGCAAACCGAGGAGTGGACGATGAGCGATGCGCATTATGTGGCAGCGATCCTGCCGAGCGACGATCTCGACGCGAGCGAGGCGTTCTACGCGCGGCTCGGGTTCGACGTGGTCAGCGATCATGGCCATTACCGCATCCTCGCCGACGGGCGCGGCTGGCATCTCCATCTCAACCGGGTGCGCGGCTGGCCGGGCAATGTCGAGGACAATCCGATCGGGCTGTATCTGTATGTCGAGGATGTCGACGCGGTCGCCGACAAGGTGCGCGAGTTGATCCTCGCGCCCGGCGCGCCCGAGCGCAAACCCTGGGGCGTGTACGAGTTCGCAGTGAGCGATCCGAGCGGGACTTTGGTGCGGGTGGGGCGCGTGCTGGAGTAGTAGGTCGTAAGCCCCTCCCCTTCAGGGGAGGGGTTGGGG
>NZ_JBYSXG010000021.1:0-65520 GCF_058782005.1 Sphingomonas sp. FW306-1B-B10E | reverse complement strand
GGGTGTGACCGGATGTCACCCGTCAGACCCCATGCCCTCCCCCGGCCCCTCCCGCAAGCGGGAGGGGAGCGCACTTGGCAAGGCCGGGGTGACGAAAGGAATTGAGGCTCGGTCGGGCCCTTGCTATCGGCGACTCATGACCGCGCCTTTGCCCGAGACGATCCGCACTTCCCACGCCCGCGTCGCCTGCGATGGCAGCGGTCCCGGCGTGCCCGCCGCGCTTGGCCATCCGCGCGTGTTCCTGCAGATCGACGAGTATGGCTATGTCGATTGCGGCTATTGCGACCGCCGCTTCGTGCTGATCGGCGGCCCCGCCGATGGCGCCGACCAGAGCCAATTGCCCGATCATCCCGCTGGCGCCAGCGTCTGAGCATCCTATATCGGAAGGATGTCGATTCCTTCCGATCCCCGCGCCTATCTCTACCGCGAGCTCGATCCCGAAATCGCGATGCGGCTGACCGCCGATGCGCTGTCCACTGCAGAGGATGGCGAGCTCTACCTCCAATACCGCAAGACCGAGGCGTTCGGCTTCGATGACGGGCGGCTGAAGACCGCGAGCTTCGACACCCAATCGGGGTTCGGGCTGCGCGCGGTCTCCGGCGAAACCACGGCGTTCGCGCACGCCAACGAGATCAGTCCTGCGGCGATCCGCCGCGCCGCCGAGACGATGGCGCTGATCGAGCCGGGCAAGACCGGCAAGGCGCCGCCGCCCCAAGGCAATAACCGCCATCTCTACACCGATGGCGACCCGCTTGATCTGGTCCCCTTCGCCGACAAAGTGAATTTGTGCCAGACGATCGACGCCGCGGCGCGCGCGCGCGATCCGCGGGTGGTGCAGGTCTCGGTCGGGCTCACCGGATCCTGGGGCGTGGTCGAGATCGTCCGTCCCGACGGCTTCATCGCTACCGATGTCCGGCCGCTGGTCCGGCTCAACGTCTCGATCGTGGTCGAGCAAAATGGCCGCCGCGAGACCGGCAGCTTCGGCACCGGCGGGCGCACGCTCTACGACCGGCTGTTCGAGCCCGCGACGTGGAACCGCGCGATCGACGAGGCGCTGGCCCAGGCCCTCGTCAATCTCGATGCCGAGGAAGCGCCGGCGGGCGACATGACCGTGTTGTGTGGCCCGGGCTGGCCGGGGGTGTTGCTTCACGAGGCGATCGGGCACGGGCTCGAAGGCGATTTCAACCGCAAGGGCACCAGCGCGTTCTCGGGCCGGATTGGCGAACGCGTCGCGGCACCGGGCGTGACCGTGGTCGACGACGGTTCGATTACCGACCGCCGTGGCTCGCTGTCGATCGACGACGAAGGCACGCCGACGCGCGAGACCGTGCTGATCGAGGACGGCATCCTCAAGGGCTATATGCAGGACCGCCTCAACGCCCGGCTGATGGGCGTCGAGCCGACCGGCAACGGCCGCCGCGAATCGTTCCAGCACGCGCCGATGCCGCGGATGACCAATACTTTCATGAAGGCGGGCAAGGACGACCCCGCCGAACTGATGTCGCGCGTGAAGAAGGGCATCTACGCGAAGAGCTTCGGCGGCGGGCAGGTCGACATCGTCTCGGGCAAGTTCGTCTTTTCGTGCACCGAGGCTTACCGGATCGAGAACGGCAAGCTCGGCCGCCCGATCAAAGGCGCGACGCTGATCGGCGACGGCCCGTCGGTGCTGACCCGCGTAACCGGCATCGGCAACGACTTCGCGCTCGACGAGGGCGTCGGCATGTGTGGCAAGGGCGGGCAGAGCGTGCCGGCCGGGGTCGGCCAGCCGACTCTGCTGGTCGAAGGGCTGACCGTAGGCGGCACCGCGGCCTAGGCGCCGGGCGCTGGCCTAAATCCGTTCGCCCTGAGCCTGTCGAAGGGCGCGTTTGCCGCGAACGATTCGCTTGGGGATGGCCGCCCTTCGACAGGCTCAGGGCGAACGAGGGATGTCGCATCGGTTCGTGCTCCTGCGAAAGCAGGAGCCCAGAATCACAGGCGGATCGCTTGCCGCCCCTGGGCTCCTGCTTTTGCAGGAGCACAAGCACGTGGCCATCCGAATCATTCCTGTGCTCCGGCGAAGGCCGGAGTTGGCCTCTGAAGTGTCGCTTGCCGCCGGCGCTCCGGCTGTCGCCGGAGCACGATCGCCAGTTTGCGTGCATCGCCGAACTGAGTCTTTTGCGCCACACCACCAGCGCTTGCGCCTGTGGATAACTTCTTGACTCAACATCTGGGCGGATGCCCGAATGTTCTGCCGCGTTAACGCCTTAGCAGGCATTTTCGTTAACCAATGTTCGCTTGACGACGGAGTCCGCGTGCCCCGATTACGGGGGTTCGGGCAAGGGAGTAGCGTGCAATGGGGGTTCTGGAAAAGGTAAAGGTGCGGGGCCGCACGCCTGTCGAGCCGGTGCCGGTGCTGCCGCTCGACCAGATCCTGCGCGGGGATTGCATCCAGCGGATGCGCGAGCTTCCCCCCAAGTCGATCGACTGCATCTTCGCCGATCCGCCCTATAATCTTCAGCTTGGCGGCGACCTCAATCGTCCCGACGGCAGCCATGTCGACGCGGTCACCGACGCCTGGGACAAGTTCGACAGCCTCGCCGCCTATGACAAGTTCACCCGCGAATGGCTCGCCGAGGCGCGCCGCATCCTCAAAGACGACGGCTCGATCTGGGTGATCGGCAGCTATCACAACATCTTCAAGGTCGGCAGCGCGATCCAGGACCTCGGCTTCTGGATCCTCAACGACATCATCTGGCGCAAGGCCAACCCGATGCCCAATTTCAAGGGCACCCGCTTCACC
Organism: Sphingomonas sp. FW306-1B-B10E; assembly: GCF_058782005.1. Taxonomy (NCBI): domain Bacteria; kingdom Pseudomonadati; phylum Pseudomonadota; class Alphaproteobacteria; order Sphingomonadales; family Sphingomonadaceae; genus Sphingomonas; species Sphingomonas sp. FW306-1B-B10E. The sequence continues at coordinate 62,741 of NZ_JBYSXG010000021.1, read as the reverse complement.
AACGCGCACGAGACGCTGATCTGGGCGTCGACCGGCGAGAAAGCGCGCTACACCTTCAATTATCGCAGCATGAAGACGCTCAACGACGAGCTCCAGATGCGCAGCGACTGGGAATTCCCGATCTGCGGCGGGCAGGAGCGGCTCAAGAAGGACGGCCACAAGGTCCATCCGACCCAGAAGCCCGAGGCGTTGCTGTATCGCCTGCTGCTCGCGAGCACCAAGAAGGGCGATGTCGTGCTCGATCCGTTCTTCGGCACCGGCACTACCGGCGCGGTCGCCAAAAGGCTCGGGCGGCGCTGGATCGGCATCGATCGCGAGGGCGTCTATGTCGAGGCGGCGCAGGCGCGGATCGACGCGGCACTGCCGCTCGACGAATCGGCGCTGACCACGATGCAGGCGCCCAAGGCCGCGCCGCGCGTGGCGTTCGGGCAATTGGTCGAGAACGGCTATCTCGCGCCGGGTACGGTGCTGACCGATTCGAAGCGGCGGCACCGCGCGCTGGTCGGCGCCGACGGATCGCTCAAATGCGGCGACGCGGCGGGGTCGATCCACAAGCTCGGGGCGACGCTGCAGAATGCGCCATCGTGCAATGGCTGGTCCTATTGGCATTTCGAGGACGAGGGCGTGCTCAAGCCGATCGACGCGCTGCGCCAGACGTACCTTCTGGCGACGCAGCCCTGAATCGATCCTCCCCGGCACGGGGAGGGGGACCAGCCGCAGGCTGGTGGAGGGGCTCTCCACCAGCGATATCCTTTGGGGCCTACCCCCTCCACCACCGCCTTCGGCGGCGGTACCCCTCCCCGTGCCGGGGAGGATCTAGTAGGATCCGCCCATGGACTTTCCTACCAAGGCTCGCCTCTATCTTCGCCCCACGCAGTTCGTCGACACGCCGATCGGGCATGCTGACGGCAGCGTCGCGCGGCTGGCGGGTGGATTGTGCTGGTTCGCAGCCTACGAACTGATCGCAGTCGAGGGCGGCAAGCGTACGGCCCAGCGCAGTATTCCGGTCGCCGACCTACCCGACGACGAACGCCTGCAGCCACTCGCCGCGCGCATCTCCGCCCCGCGTCCGCCGCTCAGCCTTGGCGAGCGCGTCGTGCGCCTCGACCAGCCGCAGGTGATGGGCATCCTCAACGTCACCCCCGACAGCTTTTCCGACGGCGGCCGGCATGTCGGCGAACCCGCAGGTGCGGCGCAGGCCGGGGTCGACATGACCGTCGCAGGTGCGGCGATCGTCGATGTCGGCGGCGAATCGACGCGGCCGGGCGCGGCGGCGGTGTGGGAGGGCGACGAGATCGCGCGGATCGTGCCCGTGATCGAGCGGCTCGCGCGCAGCGGCGCAGCGGTATCGGTCGACACGCGCAAGGCGGCAGTGATGGAAGCGGCGCTCGCCGCGGGTGCGCAACTGATCAACGACGTCTCGGCCTTGCTCTACGACGATCGCGCGCTCGATGTCGCCGTGGCCGCCCGCTGCCCGGTGGTGCTGATGCATTCCCCCGACCCGACCAAGACCGGGCATGAGGGCGGCAATTACGGCGACGTGCTGATCGAGGTTTACGACTGGCTCGAGCGCCGCGTCGACGAGGTCGTGGCGCGCGGGATCGACCGGTCGCGGGTGCTGATCGATCCGGGGATCGGCTTCGGCAAGTCGCTCTCCGACAATCTCGCGCTTCTCAACGGGCTGGCGCTGTTTCACGGGATCGGCTGCGGGATCGTGCTCGGCGCCAGCCGCAAGCGGATGATCGGCGCACTCGCCAACGAGGCGCCGGCCGAGGCGCGGCTCGGCGGATCGCTCGCGGTGGCGCTCAAGGGCGCCGAACTGGGCGCGCAATTGCTCCGCGTCCACGACGTGTTCGAGACCGCGCAGGCGCTGCGCGTGTGGCGCGGGATGCGCGACGCGGCTCTGGTCGCGCGGGTGACGGGCTAGCGACGCGGGATCGTTATCCGCCCGATACTGTTTTGCGTGCAGGCGCCCACGCGCCGCGGGAGACTGACGAGATGCGCGAATCCGAACATCGTTATTCCACCGTCTCGATCCTGCTCCACTGGACGATCGCCGCGTTGCTGATCGCCAATGTGGTGGTCGGCGGGTGGATGGAGGATGCCGAAGGTCCCGCCAAGCTCAGCTGGTTCGCGACGCACAAGTCGATCGGGATCACCGTGTTCGTGCTGACCCTGATCCGGCTCGGCTGGCGGATCGGCCATCCCTGGCCCGCATTGCCCGCGCACATGGCGCGCTGGGAGCGGCTGCTCGCGCGCGCCACGCATGTCCTGTTCTACGTCGCCCTGCTCGCGATCCCGCTGCTCGGTTGGGCGGCCGCCTCCACGCGCGGCGGGCCTGCTACCGATTGGTTCGGACTGTTCCCGATCGGCAACCTGCCGGTGCCGCGCTCGGAGGATCTTGGCGAGATGCTGGGCGGCGCGCACAAATTGCTGGTCAAGGCGACCTATGTGCTGATCGGCCTCCACGTGCTCGGCGCCCTCAAGCACCAATTCCTCAACCGCGACGGCGTGGTCCATCGCATGCTGCCGATCCTTCCCGTGCCGCGCGACTGAGCGCGCTGCTTGACGCTGACGAGGCGTCCCGCGACACCCTTCGCGCGAAGGAGGGGGCGAATTTGACCGGAAAGGCAAAGGCGGACTGGCTGATCGTCCCGATCCTGCTGCTCGCCGCGGCGTTGCGGCTGGGCAGCGCGGGCTATTCCTTGTGGTTCGACGAGATCGCCGCGGTCCGCTTCGCTGAGCAGCCGCTGAGCCGCTTGTGGAGCAGCTGGATGGCACGCGAGGCCAATCCGCCGCTTTACTACACGTTGCTCAAGGGCTGGATCGCGCTGTTCGGCGAAAGCGACTTCGCGGTGCAGGCACTGTCGGTGCTGATCGGCGTGGCGGGGATCGCCGCGGCCTGGTGGCTGGCGCGACGCATCGGCGGGACGATTGCCGGATTGATCGCGGCGGCGCTGCTCGCGCTTTCCGCGGCGCATCTCGATTTCTCGCAAGAGGTTCGCGGCTATATCCTCGCGCAAAGCGCTGCGCTGTTCGGCTGTATCGCGATGCTGGCCTGGCTCGATCGCCGTAGCGTTGCCTCGTGGGCGGGCTATGCCGCGGCGACGCTGGTCGCGCTCTATGCGCATACGACGATGGTCGTGTTCGTCGCGCTGGCCAATGCGGCGATGCTTTGGCTGCTGCGGCGTGACCGGAGTGCGCTGGCGCAGTGGCTAGCGGCGAACCTGATCGTCGGGCTGCTGTGGAGCTGGTGGGCGTGGATCAGCCTGGGCCAGGCAGGCGCTTCTACTTCGACCTTCGGCTGGATTGCCCGGCCCGGCGTGGCGCAGGCGCTGGAGATGGCCGGGGTGATTTATCTGCCCTTCTACATCGCTGGCGAGAGCGTGGCGCTGCTGCCGGTCCTCGCGCTCGCCTGGCTGGGCGGCTTCGCCTGGTTTGCCGTGCGCGATCGCCGAGCGACAGTCGTGCTGCTCGCAATCCTCGCGGTGGGCGCGCCCTTGCTGCTCTGGGCGCTGAGCCAGAGGCTGCCGATCTTCCTGCCGCGCACGCTGTTCTGGGCGGAGGCGCCGATGACGGTGTTGGTGGCAGTGGCGCTGGTGCGCGTGCCATCGGTGCCGCTACGCAGCGTCCTGACTGGGCTGCTGTTGGTCCTGGAGCTGGGGGCGACGCTGCGCTGGCTCCCGATGCGCGAGACCGAAGCCTGGCCGCAGGTAGTTTCAGCGGCGGATGCCACCGATCCCCAAGCTGTGCTGCTGGTGGAGGGAGATGCGATGGGCGTCGCCGCGCGCCATTATCTCGATTCGAGGGGCAGCCGCCTCCGGCTGGTGGTGGTTGCGCCCGAAGTGGCGAGCGACCGCTGGGCCGAGGGGCTTGCCGAGGTGCAGCATGTCGATGCCGCGGGCGCGCGGGCGTTGTTGACGCGCGAGTGGCGCATGTTCGTCCTCAAGCGCGGCGACTATGATCCCGGGCGCATTCTGGCGCCGATCGGCATCGAGCAGCCATTCAACGAGGTTACCGGCACGCGGCAGCCCGGACTCAGCCTGTGGCGGGCACGGCGCTAGGCGGCGCTCTGGTCGATCCCCAGCTCGCCGAGCTTGCGGTAGAGCGTCGAGCGGCCGATGCCGAGGCGACGGGCGACTTCGGTCATCCGGCCGCGATAATGGCCGATGGCGAGGCGGATCACGTCGGCTTCGATCTCGTCGAGCGCGCGCAGATTGCCGTCGGGGCGGAACAAGGTGACGCCGGCATTGCCCGAACCATGCTGCGGCGGCGTGCTGCCGGCGGGGCGGCCCGCAGCGAGCTGGGCGATCTGCGGGAAATCCGCTCGGGTGAGCCCGTCGCCCTCGCAGAGCACCGCGGCGCGAAATAAGGCATTCTGGAGCTGGCGGACATTGCCTGGCCAATCATAGCTGCCGAGCATCGCCAGCGCGTCGTCGGTGATGCCGAGCGGGCGCAGCCCGGGCTGCTCGGCGACGCGGGCGAGGAGGTGGCGGGCGAGCGCGGGAATGTCGCCGGCGCGCTCGCGCAAGGGGGGGATCGTCACCTGGACGACGTTGAGCCGGTAATAGAGATCCTCGCGGAAGCGGCCGGCCTCGACTTCGGCGAGCAGGCTCTTGTTGGTCGCCGCGATCACCCGGACATCGACTTCGCGCGGGTGGCGCGCGCCGAGCGGCTGGATTTCGCCGGTCTGGAGCACGCGGAGCAGCTTGACCTGGGCGTCGAGCGGCATCTCGCCGACTTCGTCGAGGAACAGGGTGCCGCCATCGGCGTCCTGGAAGCGGCCGATCTTGCGCTCGAACGCGCCGGTGAACGCGCCCTTCTCATGGCCGAACAGCTCCGATTCGACGAGATTGGCGGGGATCGCGCCGCAATTGACCGCGATCGCGGGCTTGCGGCTGCGCGGGGAGGCGGCGTGTATCGCCTCGGCTACGACTTCCTTGCCGACGCCGCTCTCACCTTCGATCAGCACCGGCACGCGGGCGCGCGCGGCCTTGGCGGCGATTGCCAGCGCGGCGCGGAATTGCGGGGCGCTGCCGACGATCTCGTCGAAGGCGAGGCTGACCGAGAGCTTTTCGGTGAGCGGGCGCAGCTCGCCCGCGGTCAGGCCGCCCGCGGCGACTTCGAGCGCGGCGAGCAGCCGCTCGGAGGCGATCGGCTTGACGAGGAAATCGGTGGCGCCGGCGCGCATCGCGCTGACTGCGGCGGCGGCCGAACTGTTGGCGGTGAGGACGAGGATGGGCAGCTGCGGACGGCGCGCGCGCAGCTCGCCGATCAGCGCGGCGGCATCGGCGTCGGACGCAGCATTGTCGAGGATGATCGCGTCGAGCGCCATGCCGTCGGGGGTGCCGAGCATCGCGATCGCGGTCTCGGATTCGCCTGCGAAGATCGTGCGCCAGCCGCGGCGCGCGGCGATCGCCGCCACCAGGCGGCGCTGCGCCGGCTCGTCGTCGATCAGCATCAGGAGGCGCTGCCCGTTGCGCGTCATCCGTAATGTCCCCACTGTCCCAATTCAGGTCGTATCCCATAAGGGGCATGGGTAAAGGGCGGCTTAAGCCTGGACGCAGGCGATGTTTACGCGCCCGGGGTTGAGGCGGCGCGGCACGGCGGTTAAGGTCCCGGCAAAAGTTGTTCAGAGGGGATCGAGACGCATGGCCGATACGGGCGAGACCAGCACCGAGGTCCAGGCACATGCCGCGACTTATGGCGGGTTCACGCGGCTGATGCTGTGGGGAACGATCGCGGCGGCCGCGGTGGGCGCCTTCGTCGTCTTCATGATCGCCAGCTGAGGTGAAGATCGCGGTGCTCAAGGAGGCCGCCGCCGCCGAGCGGCGCGTCTCCGCGACTCCCGAGACCGTCAAGAAATTCATCGGGCTCGGTGCCACGATCGCGGTAGAGGCCGGGGCGGGCGAGACCGCGTCGATCGCCGACCAGGCCTTCGCCGATGCCGGCGCGAGCCTGGGCGACCGGGCGCAGGTGCTGGCCGATGCCGATATCGTGATCGGCGTACAGGGCCCCGACCCCGATGCGCTCGGCGGGTTGAAGCAGGGCGCGTGGATCGTCGCCGGACTCAATCCGTTCGGAGCGCGCGCGCGGGTCGACCGCTACGCCGCGCTCGGGGCCGAGGCACTTGCGATGGAGCTCATGCCGCGCATCACCCGCGCGCAATCGATGGACATATTGTCGTCGCAGTCCAACCTCGCCGGCTACAAGGCAGTGCTCGATGCCGCCGCCGAATATGGCCGTGCCTTCCCCATGATGATGACCGCGGCGGGCACGGTAAGCGCCGCCAAGGTATTCGTGATGGGGGTGGGCGTCGCCGGGCTCCAGGCGATCGCGACGGCGCGGCGGCTGGGCGCGCAGGTCTCCGCCACCGACGTGCGTGCGGCGACGAAGGAGCAGATCCAGTCGCTGGGCGCCAAGCCGATCTTCGTCGAGAACGTCAAAGGCATCGAGGGCGAGGGCACCGGCGGCTACGCCACCGAGATGTCCGACGAATACAAGGCGGCGCAGGCCGAATTGGTGTCGAGCCATATCGCCAAGCAGGATATCGTCATCACCACCGCGCTGATCCCCGGGCGCCCGGCGCCACGGCTGATCAGCGATGCGCAGATCGCGAGCATGAAGCCGGGCAGCGTGATCGTCGATCTCGCGGTCGAGGCCGGTGGCAATGTCGAGGGCGCGGTTGCCGGCGAAGTGGTCGAGCGGCACGGCGTCCGGATCGTCGGGCACCGCAACGTGCCGTCGCGGCTGGCGGCGGACGCCTCGGCGCTGTTCGCCCGCAATCTGTTCAATTTCCTGAGCGCCTTTTGGGATAAAGAGGCGGGCAAGCCGGTGCTCGACGAGGAGATCGGCAATGCGATCCGGCTGACCCAAGGCGGCAAGGTGGTGCACGAAAGGTTGCTTGGCGCGTGACGGCGCCGCAGCTCCCCGATCCTCCCCGGAACGGGGAGGGGGACCGCGCGAAGCGCGGTGGAGGGGGCTCTCCGCGCCTACGCCGGCCTGAAGTGTACAGCGCCCGCAAGCTACGCAGAAACATGACCTATCCCGAGGTGCTGCTTTGGCAGCGCTTGCGGAAACCCATTTCCGGATTGCATTTTCGTAACCAGCACCCGATCGGGCCGTATATCGTCGATTTCTATCATGCGCCAAAGCGCTTGGTGGTAGAAGTCGACGGGCAGGTGCACTCCAGTCCCGAAGCGCTGGCGCACGATGCCGAGCGCGAGGCTTTTCTGCGGTTAAACCGCTATGCAGTCGTCCACGTGCTAGCTTCGGATGTCCTCAAGGACGCAGACGGGGTGGCCGCTGCGATCGTCTTGCTTGCCGCACGCCCCCTCCACCAGCCTGCGGCTGGTCCCCCTCCCCGTTCCGGGGAGGATCAGAAGTGATCACGACACCACAGGACTTCGAAGTCGATATCTTACCGCTCGCCGAGGCTGACGGCGGCGGGTTCACTGCGATTGCGCCCGAACTGCCGGGATGCCGCTCCGACGGGGAAACGCCCGAGGAAGCGCTGCGCAATGCCTATGATGCGATCGCCTGCTGGATAGAGGCTGCATGTGAGATGGGACGCGTTGTTCCCCTGCCGCAACGCCGGGCCGCGTGAGGAGTAACCATGGACTTCATCTCGATCCTGTCGATCTTCGTGCTGGCCTGCTTCGTCGGCTATTATGTCGTCTGGTCGGTCACCCCGGCGCTGCACACGCCGCTGATGGCGGTGACCAATGCGATCTCCTCGGTGATCATCGTCGGCGCGCTGATCGCATCGGCGGCTACGGGACTGGGCGGCGGCGGCGCGGTGTCGAAATGGCTGGGGCTGCTCGCGGTGGTGTTCGCCAGCATCAACATCTTCGGAGGGTTCGCGGTGACCGCGCGGATGCTGGCGATGTACAAGAAGAAGGTGCGCTGAGATGGAGCATGCCGTCTCCGTGAGCCCCTGGGTGTCGCTGGCCTATCTGGTCGCGGGCGTCTGTTTCATCCTCGCGCTGCGCGGCCTGTCGAGCCCGGTCACCAGCCAGCGCGGCAATCGCCTCGGCATGATAGGCATGGCGATCGCGGTGGTGACGACGCTGGTGACGCATATGCCTTTGCGCTCCCAACCATGGCCGCCCGGCAATCCTCACGACTTAATGATCGATTATTCCACCGCCGGATTGATCCTCGGTGCCATTGCCATAGGCGCGGCGATCGGTCTCGTCACCGCCCGCCGCATCGCGATGACTGCGATGCCGCAGCTCGTCGCGGCGTTCCACAGCCTGGTCGGCATGGCCGCGGTACTCGTCGCCGCAGCGGCGTTCCTCAATCCGCTGGCCTTCGGCATCGCGCAGGTGATCCGGCCGATCTACGGCCCGGATGTAGTGACGATCCTGCCGGTCAGCCGCATCGAGATGGCGCTCGGCGTCGCGATCGGCGCGATCACTTTCTCTGGCTCGGTGATCGCCTTCCTCAAGCTCAACGGCAACATGTCGGGCAAGCCGATCCTGCTACCGGGCCGACACGTCATCAACCTCGCACTGCTCGCGGGCATCGTCGGGCTGATCGGCTTCTTCCTCACCGATCAGAGCCCCTGGGTGTTCTGGACGATCACCGTGCTGAGCTTCGTCATCGGCTTCCTGCTGATCGTGCCGATCGGCGGAGCGGACATGCCGGTGGTGGTGTCGATGCTCAACTCCTATTCGGGCTGGGCGGCCGCGGCGATGGGATTCACGCTCCACAACACCGCGATGATCGTCACCGGTGCGCTGGTGGGCAGCTCGGGCGCGATCCTTAGCTATATCATGTGCCGCGCGATGAACCGCAGCTTCGTCAGCGTCATCGCCGGCGGCTTCGGCGGCGACAGCGGCAGCGGCGCGGCCGCGGCGGCGACCGACCGGCCGTGGAAGCGCGGCTCGGCCGAGGATGCCGCCTTCCTGATGAGCCAGGCCGAGCAGGTCATCATCGTCCCGGGCTACGGCATGGCGGTCGCGCAGGCGCAGCACACGCTGCGCGAGATGGCGGACAAGCTCAAGGAGCATGGCGTCCGCGTCAAATACGCGATCCACCCGGTCGCGGGGCGCATGCCGGGGCACATGAACGTGCTGCTCGCCGAGGCGAACGTGCCCTATGACGAGGTGTTCGAGCTCGAGGACATCAACAGCGAGTTTGCGCAGACCGACGTCGCCTTCGTGATCGGCGCCAACGACGTAACCAACCCGGCCGCCAAGACCGACAAGTCCTCGCCGATCTACGGCATGCCGGTGCTCGACGTCGAAAAGGCCAAGACGGTGCTGTTCATCAAGCGATCGATGGGCGGCGTCGGCTATGCAGGTGTGGACAACGAGTTGTTTTACCGCGACAATACGATGATGCTTCTGGCCGACGCCAAGAAGATGGTGGAAGAGATCGTGAAGTCGCTCGACTGATTTCCGGTCGAACGGGGGAATTTGTTCAAGCGTAGTCGCCGCGTTCGATCCGTTACGGACGCTTGATCGACTGCGCACTGCGTGGGCCGCCTTATAACCTCCGAAATGGAGGAAATCGGACTCAATTGTTTCGGGGCGCTGCGGCATCTCCGGAACAGAAGACGAACCCTTGAGGCAGCGGATGGCGAGACTGACCCAATTTTCCGAAAGTCCGAGCGATGGCTATGCCAACGGTGCGCCTGTCGCGCTGGTCATCGCGGACAGCGTTGACGCAGCCGGCGAGGCGGTCGATGCTTTGGGCCTCGCGGGATGCCAGTCGCGCCAGCCGGTTTCCTTCGCCGAGGCCTCGCGCGACCTGAGCAACTATGACGGGCTCGACCTGATCCTGATCGAGACCGCGGCAGCGCCCGAGGACCTTCTCGACCTGGTGCTGGCGCGCGCGGACACGATGGCGCGTGAGCGCGCGCTTGGTGTCGTCGCGACCGTGCTGCCCGAGCAGATCGACGCCGCTGCTGCGCAATTGCTCGGCCCGCATCGCCAGATACTCTGCAGCCCGACGCGCGCCGAGCGGGTCAGCGCGATTGCGGGTGCCAAGTGGCACGCCCGCGGGGTGATGGACGATGTCAACCGCGAGACCGAATCGGTTCGACTGCGTCGGCTGAGCGAGGAAGTGGCGCGGATCGCCGAGACGCTGGCGCGGCTGACCCGCAGCGAGGAAACCGAGACGCGCGGTCGGATCCGCGACCCTGGCACCGGCTATCGCGGCCCCGATGCCGGCCCGCCCGTCGAGATTGCCGCGGGCGAGATCCGCGCCGTGATCCGCGCGCGGCGGATGCGCGCGCAGTTCTTCGCCGACGAATTGTTCGCCGATCCGGCCTGGGACATGCTGCTCGACCTGTTCGCCGCGCAGCTCGAGCGGCGCCAGGTCTCGGTGTCGAGCCTGTGCATCGCCGCCGCAGTGCCGCCGACGACGGCGCTGCGCTGGATCGGTACGCTGCACGAAGCCGGACTGTTCGAGCGCCAGGCCGATCCCAGCGATCGTCGTCGCGCCTATATCGGCCTGAGCGCCAAGGGCCTCGAGGGGATGCGCAGCTATGCGAGCGCGGTGAAGCGCGCGGGGCTCCACCTCGTTTGAAGCCTTGCCCCGGCGCGCGGCTTTTGGCATCGGCAACGGGCAAGGGCGCTTAGCTCAGTTGGTAGAGCATCTCGTTTACACCGAGAGGGTCGGCGGTTCGAGCCCGTCAGCGCCCACCATCCCTTCGCTACCGGGCGGCTAGGTCGCCTTGAAGGTCGGCGCGCCGTTGGCGTAGTTGAGCGTCACATAGGCGTTGTCGCACACGTTGATCCCCGACCAGACCGCGCTGGTATCGTCGGCAAACGTTGCCTTGACGTCGTATTTGCAGCCGCTGCCCTTGTCGAAATGCACGGTCATCCGGCCGCCATGCTTGGTCTCGCTCTTCTTCGCCTCGGGTTCGACCTTGTTGGGGACCCAGGTCCCGGCGCCGGCGGCGGAAATGTCGATCCCCTTGATCGGCTTGCCGGTGTTGTTCGCGAGGACGAAGTCCCAGTCCTCGGCCAGTGCCGGCGCCGCGAATGCCGCTATTGCGGCGATCGAAATCGCTGTTCTGATCATCGCAGTCCCCTCCTGCATTTGCCTTTTTATGCAGGCAGACTGCGCCTCTGTGGCGCACTCGGCAAGAGGGTTGCGACGGCCTAGAGCGCGCGGACCAGCCGTACCGCGCAGCCGATCCAGGGCGGATCGTTCACCACTTGCTGACGCGCGCCGGCGCCGAGCGGCAGCAGGTGCAATTTCTCCCCTTCGCGGCCGATCAGCCGCCCGAACACGAAGCGGCCGGCGGGGCGGGGCACCAGCACGTCGCGATTGAGCGCGCGCGCGTAGAGATCGGGGGCGAGCCGATCGCACCAGATTTCGTCGCCGGCGCGATAATCGCCGATCCCGCCGCCCACCGTTACGGCGATCATCCCCGGCTCGCCGCGCGGCGGGACCACCGAGGCGGGCCTGCGCGGCGCCTGCGCACCGCTGCCGTCGAGGATCGCGGCGACGGCGATCTCGGGGCGGTCGGGCAGCCGGACGAGGTCCGACGCCTCGACGCCGAGCGCGGCAGCGATACGGTTGAGCCAGCCGACCGACACCGTCCGCGTGCCCGTCTCGAGACGGCCGATGGTCTGCGCGGTGGTGGGGGGATCGCAGCGCTGCGCGACGTCGTCGAGCGTCAGGCCCTTGGCGCGTCGCACTTCGCGGATGGCAGTGATCATCGGCACGTCTCCTAACCGATTTGGTTTTTTGTCTTTCCTACAAACAGGTCTTCGTGGCAAGCCGTGCCTTCGGAACATAAGGAGTACGACATGCGCGAACTCATCGAGCGGCGGATCGACCATTTCGGTGTAAGCGGCGAGGCGCCACCGCGTGGGGGGCGCAGCGTGACCGTCAATCTGGCCGAGTCGCCGCTCGGCTGGCTTCGATCGCGCGGGCATGTCGACGCTCGGCAGTTCGAGGCGGGCGAGCGGTTGCGCGGCGACTATGAGCGGGCGGCGCTGGGGCCGCAGGTGACGATGCGTTGGGATACGAGTCCGCGTGCGCCGCGCGGGTCGTCGGCGCGCCACGATCCGACGCACGCGCAGATCGGGGCGAAGGCACGCTTCGATGCGGCGGTGACGGCGACGGGCCCGGGGCTGTCGGACGTGCTGTGGCGCGTGGTCTGCGCAGGCGAGGGTCTGGCGACGGCCGAGAAGGCGCTGGGCTGGCCGAGTCGCGCCGGCAAGGTGGTGCTAGGGATCGCGCTCGATCGGCTGGCGGACCATTATGGGCTGCGGCGCGACAATCGAGGTTAAGCGGCTGCTAACCTTCAATTTTGCGGAACGGCCGGCGTCGCCGTGCGCTTCCCGCTGATGGCGGACCGGGGGTAAGATGCGTACCAATGACAAGGACGGCGCGCACCAGCGAGCGGCGCCGCGCACCAAGATCTTCCATGCCGGCGAACTCAGTTGCGAGACCGGCGCGCCGCAGCGCGTGCATGTGCTCAACATTTCGACGGGCGGCGCCTTGGTCTATGCCGATGCCGTGCCCGAGATCGGCGAGAAGGTGCGGCTGGCCTGCGGAATCCCGCTAGGAGCCGCACGCGTTCAGTGGCGCAGCGGACGGCGGTTCGGCGTGGCGTTCACCCAGCCGATCACGGCGGCGCAGATCGAGGCGATCCTGACCAAGCAGGACGAACTGATCGAGGCGGTGGCGCGGCGGATCGGGTCGATCGCGGTCCGCTGATTCAGCGCCCCGGCGACGGCGCCGCGAAGGTCACGCGCTCGGCGGCGACCGCGCGGTCCCAATCGGCGCGCGTGCGGAAACCGCCATTGCCGAGGTTCCACGCCGAGCCCGAATAATAGACGAACGGCTTGCCCGGCGTCACGCGAAGCAGCGCGAGATGATTATCGGCATCCTTGACGACATCGACGAGCATCGCGGGATCGAAGCGGAGCGCGATCGCCATCCGGCCATGTTCGCGCTCCTCCGGCCCCCACCAGGAAAGCAGCCCGCGTGCCTTGTCGACGGTGAGCTCGCCCTCGGCGCCGGTCGGCTTGCGGGCGAGCCCGATCCCGACGACCAGCGCGCCTGGCTTGTCGGAGCGGATCGTCGATACCATCCGGGTAAAATGGGTGCCCATCGGCAGCGTGAAGCGCCGCGTTTCCCAGACCTTGCGGCCGACATCGACCGGCCAGGGCGCGTAATCGACCTGGAAATCGGCGGCGTCGGGGCCGTTCCGCAGGATCCGGTAGCTGCGGAAGTTGCGCGAGGTCCACAATTTGTTGTCGAGCCAGATGCCGAGCCCGCCGGCGCCGCGCGAGGTCCCGACATTGTAATAATCGAGCCCCTCGCCGTGGAAGCCGTGCTGGTCGCCGCTGCGGAGCTGGCGGTCCATGAACGGCCAGGCGACGTTCTTGCCCCAGCTGTCGATCCCCGAACCCGATGGCGGTTCATAGGCTTCGAGTGCGCGCCCATAGATGCGGTGCGCGGTGCGGTCATTCTCCCAAAGCAGATCGTCGTAGCGATAATCGGCGAGCATCACCGCTGCGCGCGGCGTGCGGTCGGCAGCGGGTGGCAGCGGCTTGTCGATCGGGGGCAGCGCCGCGCGCGGAACGTCCTGCGCGGCAAGTGACAGCGGGAGTAGCGATAGCGCGGCGGCGGCAAGCGAGCGAATCCACGACATCGGCAAATCCCTCCCGGCGCCGGTGTCGGGCCTCTTGGTCGGGCCAGGCTAGCCAAGCCCCTGGTCGCTGGCAAGCTCAGCCGAGCGCGGCGACGGCGGCGTTCCAGGCATCGGCCTCGTCAGTGCGGCGCGCGATGATCTCCGGCGATCCGGCGCGGCCGCTCGCCAGGTCGATCTCGATCGTGGCGTCGTAGAGGAAGGTGGCGTTGCCGCTGATCGTCACGATCCGGTCGGCATCGGCACGGCCGCGGACCAGCCCGCCCTTGTTGAACACGCGGACCTGGGTGTCGAGCGGCACCCGCCCGGTCAGCCCCGCGGCGAGCACCGATGCCGCCATCGCGCTGCCGCAGCTGTCGGTCAGCCCGACACCGCGCTCGAAGGTGCGCACGAACAGATCCTCGCCGCGCAGCTCGACGAACGAGACGTTCGCACGCGCCGGGATCAGCGCCGGGCCCGCCTCGCAATATTCGCCGAGCGCGACGAGCTCGGCCTCGTCGACCGTGTCGACGAAGGTCACGAGATGGGGGTTGGGCATCGCCACTGCGGTGAAGCTGCGGGCGCTCGGCAGCTCGGACAGCGGGCCAGTGAGGCCGACATCCGCGAGATCGGTCGAGGCCGGGCCCACGACGGTGCGGACGGTGACCACGCCCGGCGCGAGTTCCGCCTCGCGCGCGACCTCGGCCGAACTGGTCTTGAGCCTGACGCGCGCGGCATCGAGGCAGAGCGCCTCAAAACCCGCGCGCGCGACGCAGCGCAGGCCGTTGAGGCAGGTCTCGGCCTCCGAGCCGTCCGAATTGAACATCCGCATCCCGAAGGCGTGTTCGCCGTCGCCCGCGACAAGCAGCAGCAGCCCGTCGCCGCCGACCGGGCCGTTGCGATCCGCGAGTGCGCGCGCCACGGCTGGCCAATCCGTATCGGCCAGTGCGACGGCGCGCGCGTCGATCAGCGGGAAATCGTTTCCCGAGCCATGGCATTTGGTGAAGGCGAACCGCATGCCGCCCCTCTAGGGCGCGGCATGCGGCTTGGCCAGCGGCTCAGGCCGCCTGTTGCGCGGTCACCGGGCCGCCCATCGCCGCCACCACGGCCTGGTCCTTGGCGAGGATCGCGGCGAAGCTCGGCCGCGCGAGCATGGCTTCGATATAGGCGGCTGTGCGCGGGTGGCGCGCCGCGTCCGCCGATACGCCGATGCAGCGAAGCGTCGCGAACGGGCTGGCGACCGCAATATCCGCCAAAGTCAGCCGGTCCTCGACGAGAAAGCCGCTCGCGGGAATAACGTTCTCCAGATAGTCGAACAGCGGCGGCAGCAGGTCGCGCTCGGCCAGGTCGGCCGCTTCGAGGTCGCATTCGCGCTTGAGCACGCGAGGCAAAACGAAGCGGTTGCCGAAGATCGCGGTGCCGGCCGCCATCATCATCGTGTCGGCCAGTTCGTCGTACCAGATCGTCCGCGCCCGCGCGCGCGGCTCCGCCGGAATCAGATTGGGCTCGGGATATTTGGCCTCGAGATAGGCGACGATCGCGGACGAATCCGAGATCCGGAAGTCCTCGTCCTGGAAGCCGGGGATTTTGCCGAACGGGCTGGCCGCCTGGAAATCGGGTCCTCCGCGGCCGAGGCCGGCGGGCTGCAATTCGAGGGCGATTCCTTTTTCGGCCCCGAAAACCATGCACTTGCGAACGTAAGGCGACAGCGTCGAACCAAATACGATCATCGCACATTCTCTCCATCATGCCGCAAAACAGGCATTCCGGACCCCGGGAACGCCTAGTTTGCCACGACAGCGCGAATCCGCTGTGCCAAGGAGAGGCAAGTGAACGTCTTCACGCTCCTGCTCGCCCTGGGTGTCGCCGCGGCCTTTTATGTGGTCCTGCGTCGCCTTGCCGTTGTGGAACAGGAGTTGCGCCGCGTCGAGTCACTCGTCGCCAAGCTCGAAGCGCGCGAGTCCGATTTGGTCGCAGTGCCGCCGCCTTTGGTCGCCAGCGAATCGATCGAGGATGCGCCCGCGGCCATCGCGGCGAAGAGCGCTCTGCCGTCCGAGCGGGTCACCGCACCGGAGCCCGCATCGCCGGAGCCGGCGCGCGCCAATCCGACGCTACCGCCGCTCAACCTCGAATCGCTGATCGGCGGACGGCTGCCGATCTGGATCGGCGGGGCAGCGCTCGTCCTCGCCGGCTTCTTCCTCGTGCGCTATTCGATCGAGAGCGGGCTGCTAGGCCCGTCGGTGCGCACCTTGCTCGCCGCGGCGTTCGGCGTGGCGCTCATCGCCGCCAGCGAAGCCGCGCGGCGCTGGCCCGCGACGGCCGACGACCCGCGCGTCGCGCAGGTGCTCGCCGGGGCGGGCGTGGCGAGCCTGTACGGCACGTTGTACATGGCGGCGGCGCTCTACCACCTGATCGCGCCGCTGACCGCATTCGTCGCAGTGGTCTTCGTCACCGCGGCGGCGATGGGACTGGCGCTGCGGCACGGCCCGCCGACCGCAGTGATGGCGCTGATCGGCGGCTTCGTCGCGCCGCTGGTCGCGGGGTTCGATGCAGCGGGGATCGGGCCGCTGCTGGTGTATCTCGGGCTGTTCATCGCCGCCTTGTTCGGGTTGGCGGTCCATCGCGGTTGGGGTTGGCTCGCGCTCGCCGCGAGCATTGCCGGGTTCGGATGGATCAACTTCCTGATCGCGGTGCTGCCTGGGGGCGGCGGCGACTTGTCGGCGGTGGGTGCGTTCACGATGCTGCTCGCGGTCTGCGCCAGTGCCGCACTGCCGGCCACCGGCACACACAATCGCTGGCTGCGGCTGGCGCCGCTCGTCGCCGGCTTCGTCCAGCTGCTGGCGCTCGCGCCGTCGCTCGATTTCGGGGCGCTGGCATGGAGTTTCTATCTCGTGCTGGCGGCGGCGGCGCTGTTCCTGTCGTGGCGCCAGTCGCTCTATCTGCCCGCCGCGCTCGCGGCGCTCGGTTTCCTGCTCGTGCTCGAAACGCTCGCTTTGCTCCAGCCGGAGCGCAGCGCGACCCCGCTCGCGGCTGCCGCCGCGACCTTGCTGTTCGCGGTTCCCGGCCATTTGCTGGCTGCCCGGGCGAGAAGCTGGGCGGCGCTCGCGCTCGGCGGCACCGCCGGTCCATTGCTCGTCGCGCAGGGCTGCGCGCCGTCGCTGCTCGCACCGGCGGCGTGGGGCGGAATCGACCTGCTCGCCGCCGCGGCCTGCGCACACCTCGCATGGCGCATCCGCAGCGAGACCAGCGAGCCGGTGCTGGTCGTTGCCAGCCTTGCCGCGGGCCTATTCGCCGCGCTCGGCCTCGCCCAGTTCCTGCCCGCGACATGGCTGGGGCTGCCGCTTGCGCTGGTGGTACTCGGGCTGGCGGGCTGGGCGCGTGTCGCCCGTGCACCGGCATTGTTCGTGCTGCCTGGCTTGCCTTATGGTGCGGCGCTCATCGCCGCCGCGCTGCCATTGCTCGGGCTGACGACGTTGGTGGCGAAGTCGCTAGCCGGCGAGCGGCTGCCGTATCTGGACCTGCCTGCCTTGCCGGAGCTGTTCCGCGCGCTGGCGCTGCCCAGCGCGGCGTTGCTCGTCACCCTGCTCGATCCGCGCCAGCTCGGGCGCGCGCGGCGATTGGTCGGCAGCATCGCGATCGGCGTGGCGATCCTGCTACTCTACGCGCTAGCCAAGCAAGTGCTGGCGATCGCGACGATCCCGCAATTCGTCGCTTGGGGCTTTGTCGAGCGTGCCCTGCTCACCCAGGCATGCCTCGCCGCCGGCTGGGCGCTGCTGCGCAGCCGGCGATTTCCCTCACTCGCGGCGATCCTGTTTGGGCTGGGGCTGGTGCGGCTGGTCTGGTTCGACTTGCTGGTCCTCAATCCGGTGGTCGAGCCCCAGGCGGTCGGCGCGATCCCGCTCGCCAATGCCGCGGTGCTGCACGCCGCGCTCGCCGCTGCCTGGCTGTGGACGCTGCTGAAGGGGCGGGGCTGGCGGATCGGCGCGGCGTTGCTCACCATTGTCACGGCGCTGGTCGCAGTCCGCCAGGCGATGCACGGCAGCATCCTGACCGGCCCGATCGGGACGCTCGAAAATGGCGGCTATTCGGCAGTGCTGCTCGGTCTCGCCCTGTTCTGGCTATGGCGCGGGATCGCCGCCGCGGTGCACGATCTGCGCCTAGCCGGGCTGGCGCTGCTCACGCTGGTGACCTTCAAGGTATTCCTGATCGATGCCGCCGCGCTCGATGGCATATTGCGCATCCTGTCGTTCCTCGCGCTCGGCGTGGTGCTGATCGGGATCAGCTGGGGCTATAGCCGCTTCCTGACGCGGACTGGCGACGCCGAGGCACCGGCGGCACCATGAGCGTGAAGCCTGCGCTGCCGCTAAGAAACTTGCCTTGACCACGCGTTGGGCATAACTCCGCCCCATTCTCATCCGGCAGGCTCGAATATGGCATTTTCTCGTCTCGGCGCCTTCGCGCTCGTCTTCGCGGCCGCCGCGGCGGGGTCGGCCGCGCACGCGCAGCGCGCCGGCAAGCAGGCGGCGCCCACCGAGACGATGACGCTCGAGGCGGATCGCTTTCAGCTCGACGACCAGAATCTGCGGGCGACGTTCGAGGGGCGGGTCCGCGCCCAGCAGGGCACCCTGTCGATCGCATCGGATCGCGCGGTGGCGATGTACACCTCGAGCCTGCTCAAGTCGTCCGCCGCCCCGGACCTGACCAAGGTTCAGGCGACCGGGCATGTCGTGGTGAAGCGCCCCGACGAGACCGCGAGCGGCGATTACGCCGTCTACAATCTCAACGAGCGGATCATCACGCTGGTCGGGAATGTGGTGCTGATCCGAGGATCGAACGTCGTGCGCGGGGCGCGGCTGGCGATCAACTTGGACAGCAATTCGGCTACGCTCGGTGGCGGCGCGAATGTCGGCCCGGCCACGCCGACCGGCCGCGTGAGCGGCAGCTTCTCGGTGCCCAAGCGCACCGACGGCAGCACGCCCCCGGCGACGTCTACGCCGAGGCCCACGCCCACCCCGAAGCCCTAGGCGCATGCCAGCGCTCACCGATCGCATCGCCGCAGTTCTTCGCGAAGCGGCGGCGACTGCGGTCATGCCGCGGTTCCAGCGTCTCGCCACCGCGGAGGTCGAGGAGAAATCGCCGGGCGACCTGGTCACCGTCGCCGATCGCGAGGCCGAGCGGATCATCGCAGCGGGGCTCGCATCCGTGCGCCCCGATGCCCGCTTCGTCGGCGAGGAAGCGTGCGCGCGCGACCCGTCGCTGCTCGACGGGCTGGATCGCGGCGCGGTGTGGATCGTCGATCCGATCGACGGGACCGGAAACTATGCCGCTGGGCGCCGGCCCTTCGCGCTGATGGCGGCGCTGCTCGAAGAAGGCGAGATCGTCGCGTCGTGCATTCTCGATCCGGTCGAGGGTCGCCTGGCCGCGGCCGAACGCGGCGCGGGCGCGTGGATCGGCGGAACGCGGATTATGCCGGCGAGCGGCTCGCCCGGGCTGGCGGCGATGACGGGGATCGTGAGCGACTTCTCGCGCCCGCCCGCGATGGCGCCGCGCGTCGCGGCACTGGCGGAGCGCGTGGCCGAGGCAGTGCCGACTCGCCGCTGCGCCGGCGACGAATATCCGCGCGTCGCGACCCGCGAGCGCGACTTCGCGCTCTATTGGCGGACGCTGGTGTGGGACCACGCACCGGGGGTCCTGATCCTCGAGGAGTCGGGCGGCAAGGCCGCGCGGCTCGACGGCAGCCCATATCGCGCGGCCGACCCGAGCGCGCCGATCCTCCTCGCGCGAAGCGCGGCGATCTGGAACGAAGTGGCGGCCGCGCTGGCCGAATAGGTCAGCCCTTGGCGAGGCGATCGAAGGCCTGGAGCCGTGCGAGCAACGCAGGCATGTCCTTCAGCGGCACCATGTTGGGGCCGTCGCTTGGTGCGACGTCGGGGTTCTCGTGGGTCTCGATGAAGACCGCCGCCACGCCGACCGCGACTGCCGCACGCGCGAGCACCGGCACGAATTCGCGCTGCCCGCCCGAGCTTTCGCCCTGGCCGCCGGGTTGTTGCACCGAATGTGTCGCGTCGAAGACCACGGGGAAGCCGGTCTCGGCCATGATCGGCAGCGAACGCATGTCGCTGACCAGGGTATTGTAGCCGAAGCTCGCGCCACGCTCGCACAGCATTACGCGCTCATTGCCGCTGGCGACGACCTTGGCGGCGACGTTCTTCATGTCCCAGGGCGCGAGGAACTGGCCCTTCTTGATGTTGATCGCGCGGCCGGTCTCCGCGGCGGCGACCAGCAGGTCGGTCTGGCGGCAGAGGAATGCCGGAATCTGCAGCACGTCGACGACCTCGGCGACCGGGGCGCACTGCCCGGCATCATGGACATCGGTGATCACCGGGCAGCCGAATTGCTCGCGCACTTCGGCGAACACCGACAGTGCGTTGTCGAGCCCGATCCCGCGCGGCGAGCCGATCGAAGTGCGGTTGCCCTTGTCGAACGACGATTTGTAGATGAAGCCCATGCCGAGCGCGCCGCAAATCTCGTGCAGCGCCGCCGCCATTTCGAGCGCGTGCTCGCGGCTCTCCATCGCGCACGGGCCGGCGATCAGCACGAACGGCTTGTCATTGGCGATCTCGAGCGCGCCGACGGTTACGGTCTTCATCATGTCGTTCCTCAGAATGCGCCGCATTCGGCGAGGATCTCGCCGACGTCGCGCCCGCGCGCCGCATACATGCGGATCCGCGCTTCGTTGCTCATCACGTCCCAGGCCGCGGCCTCGACTTCGTCCCAGCGTGCCCGGGGCACGACGATGACGCCGTCCTCGTCGGCGAATACCACGTCGTCGTTGCAGATGCGTATGCCGCCCATCTCGATCGGGCGGTTCATCGCGTGCATCGTGCCGTCCAGCTTGATGTCGTTGCAATTGGTGACCCGCGCATAGACCGGGAAGCCCAGGGCGCGCACGTCGGCGGTGTCACGGGTAGTGCCGTCGATGACCGCGCCAACCGCGCCCGAGCGGACCGCGATATTCGCGTTGAGGTCGCCGAAATAAGCGCGTTCGGGAATGTCGGTCGCGACCATGATCACGTCGCCGGGGCGCACGAACTTGTACGATTCGAGCGCGGTGTAGATGCCCTTCCAGGCGTCGGGCGGATCGTTCGGGCCGAGCCGGCGCAGCTCGAGCGTCTTGGCGCGGCCGAGCAGCTTGCCGCCGCTGGTCGGGCGCAGGCTGGGCGGTAGGACCACGGCGATGCCCTTGTCCTTGCAAATGTCCGCGAGCACGGTGGACGACAGATGCGAGATCATCGCGCGGAAGCGCGTGACTTCGGCGGCGCGCTGCCCGGCGGCGACGGTCTCGGCGATGACGAGGTCCGAGCCGCGATTGATGTCGATCTGCTCGATCGGATCCAGGTCGAACAGGATCGGGCGCACGCCGTAGCGCCGCGTCGGAACTTCGCCCGAGGCCGGACGGCGCACGATATAGAGGCTCATCGCCTCGATCACCGTGGCGGGGAGATCGACGCTGTTGGGGATCCGGCCGGTGCCATAAGCGGGCGTGTCGCCATCCCAGCAATATTGCTTGGCGCGGCTGACCGCGACGAGGCTGTCGGCTTGCGGATCGGCGAGCAGCACGTCGATCGCCCGCGAGATCGTCGCGGCCGAGACGAACGGCGCGGTGCACAGGATCTGGATCCAGATATCGGCGTCGGGACGCTGGCTGCACTCCCAGGCGAACATCTCGTGCCCGTCGGTGGCGTTGCTCGCGAGCGTGGCCGGGCGGACCAGCCGGGTGACGGGGAGGTCGGTGGCGAGGTCGGCGAGGGTGTCGGACTCGGTGTCGAGGCACACTTCTGTGATCGCCGGGCAATCGAGTGCCTGGCGCAGCTTGCGCTTGAACAGATAGTCGCCATCGAGGATCGCGACATTCTTGTCGCGAACGCGCTCGCTGTGACCCTTGGCGGGGACGAATGCAACGATTTTCATTTTGAGATCAGCCCTGCATCAAGTCGTTGGCGTGGAGCATGCCGTGGAGCCGGCCGGCATCATCGACGATCGGGAGGACGAGCCACCCGCCGGAGCCCGCGCCGCGCGTGAGAAGCACGTCGCCGACATTGGCCTCGATTCCGATCACGTGCGGGCTGGGCTGCATCATCTCGCCGGCGGTGGCGGTATGGACGTCGGGATGCGCCTGGATGTGGCGGCGCACATCGCCGTCGACGACCAGCCCGAGCAGGCGGTCCTCGTCATCGACGACGCAGGCGGCGCCCATGCGCTTGCTGGACATCACTGCGAGCAGGTCGACGAACGACGTCGAACGCGCGACCTTGGGCAGATCGTCGCCCTGGCGCATGAAGCTGGCGACCGGAATCATCTGGCGGCCGAGCAACCCGGCCGGGTGGTGGCGCAAGAAATCCTCGCGCGTGAAGCCGCGCGTGCGGCTCACCGCGACGGCGAGCGCGTCGCCGATCGCCAAATGGAGCGTCGTGCTCGATGTCGGCGCCATGCCGATATGGTCGGCCTCGCGCTCGACTTCGGCGAGGATGAGATGGTCGACCGCGCGGGCGAGCGGCGAATCGCCGCGGCCGATCAGGCCGATCAGCACGCAGCCGCGTGCGCGCAGCAGCGGCATGATCCGGACGATCTCGTCGGTGGCGCCGCTGTTCGACAGGATGACGACGACGCTGCCAGCTTCGACTGCGCCCAAGTCGCCATGCGCGGCTTCGGCGGCATTGACGAACAGCGCGGCGGTGCCGAGGCTCGAGAAGGTCGCGGCAAGCTTGGCGGCGACATGCCCCGATTTTCCGACGCCGAGCAGCACGATCGGCCGCGTCTGGCGCGCGATCAGCGCGACGGTTTCGGACACGCCCGAGAGCGGCCGACGCAGGAAGCTCGACAGCGCGTTGCGCTCGGCCGCGATGACGTCGCAGAACCAGGCGGTCGCGAGATCGGTCTGTGCCGCATGCAGGGCAGTCAGCGCGTTCATGCGGCCATCTCCAAGGCGGCCGTCTGGAGGCGGGCGACACCCGCCGCCCAGCGCGCCGGGTCCATCGGCCGGTCCAGCCGGGCGAGCAGCTCGTCCGCGGTCAGCTCGGGATCGTTGGGATCGATCAGGTTGTTCGCGACGTGATAAGCGAACCAGGTCCGCGCATCGTCGCGATCCGCACCCACTGCCTCGCCCGCAAGGATCGCGCGCTGGAAGCTTTGGAGATCCGTATAGGCGTTCAGCCAGGGGGCGGTCTTGAAGCGCGACTGGCGCAGCATCGGCGTGCCGAAGAAGGCAGCAATGGCATAGACCTTAGAGTCACCGACCAGCATGCCGTCGGCGTCGCGTGCGAGCAGCATCGTCACGTTTTCGCCGTCCGGACCTGCCCCGGGGAGCAACCCGACCTGCGAACCGCGCGCGGCGATCTCCTCCCGCAGCGCGCTGTTGTCGACATGCTTTTCGTTCAACGGATGATTGGTGACCGCGAGGAACAGCGAATCGTCGAGTCGCTCCGCCAGCTCGGCGACCAGCCGGTAATTGGGCGTTGCGCCAATGCGATGGATCGGGAAGAAATTCTCTTCATGCTCATATTCGAGCGGTAGCGCGATGACTCGGCCGTCCGCAGGCACGTTCGCCCATTCGCGGAATGCCTTGCGCTTCGCCCGGTTCGGTTCGGCGAGGCGGAGCAACGGGTCCCAGATCGGCGCGATAAGGCGATCGAGCGTGGCGCGCTGCTCGCTGGTAAAATCAGGAAGCAGGCCGTGATCGAAGGGCTCTTCCTGCAAGATGAGCCAGCTCGGCGGGATCGACAAGGGCGAGGCGCCGCCCTCCATCAGATGGCGCACCACGCCGGGAAACTGGCGCACGGTGTCGCAATCGGCTGACCGGCACAGGACATAGTCAGGGGCCAGGCTCTTGACGAACTCCACGATCCCGGCGCGCTCGACCGCGGCGGTGCGCATCGACGGGTGGTTGGAATCGTCGACGATGTGCCAATGGATCTGGTAAAGATGCGCGCACAGCGCGAGCTCGGCCTTGCCGATCCCGGTCCCGCGCCAAGGCGCGGGGGCGAGCACATGGACCTCGTGCTCCGCGACCAGCCGGCGCATCAGCGGCTCCACGACCTGCTCGAGCCACCAGGGTGTGATCACCGGCAGATAAAAGAGTATTTTCACGCAGGCCCCAGCTTGAGGTGTGAGCGAAGACGCTCGGACGATGCGACGCCCGCAAGGACCATCGCCACAGCTGCATTATAGAGGCGGTGCGCCGGGGCCGGCGCGGCGATAGGAAAAATTTGCCTAGTGCGGCGCTCCGGCCGGCGGTCCGCGCGCCGCTTGCGCCCCGGGGTGGCGAAAACCTTCTACAATGGGAAAGTTAACTATCGAGAGAGACCGCGTGACTTCGCAATTCGGCCAGGCCCGCTTCTTCAGATTGAGCGATTCCCCTGAAGGCGGGATCAAGACCTATCATGCCCAGGTCGCCGATGGGATGCGTCGCGACGGGCCGATCCGGCGTCTCAAATATCTCGCGCGCGCCAACTACGCGTATAACTACATCTGGTGGTTCAAGACGCGGTCGAACGATCCGGCGCGGATCAAGCGTCTCGGCCAGGTCGAGCGGATGCTGCAGCAGCCGCTGTCCGCGCGCCGTCCGAAGACCGAGCGCGCCGCCGAGTTCGCCAAGAGCGACTTCCATTTCGAGTCCGGCATGCTGGACCCGCAACTCGTCGCGCGCTTCTCGGACGATCTCTACAATGCGGGCCGTTACAACGAGCCCTATCGCACCAATTTCGAGCATGTCGGGCGCCCGGAGGCGAGCGACAGCCCGTTCCTTTACATGCTGCCGCAGACGCTGTTCGAGAACGAGAATTTCCTCGAAATTTGCGCCTCGCAGCCGCTGATCGACTTTTGCCGTGAGGCGCTTGGTCCGCGCGCCGCGCTCAGCTGGGCATGGTCATGGATCAGCCAGCCGGGGCACATGCCCTACCAGAACCAGAACTGGCACCGCGACGTGGCGGAGCCGCTCAACTTCATCCGGGTGTTCATCCCGCTCCAGGCGATCGGCACGCGTGCGGATGGCCCGACCGAGCTTATCCCGGGAACGTCGGGGATGCGCGAATTTTACGAAATGCGGCGCTTCTCAGATGCCGAGCTTGAGCCGACCAAGCAGGCCATGGGTGCCGGGGTGGTCTTCGCCGAGCCCGGCGACGTCTATTTCGTCAACACCTTCGCGCTGCACCGCGGGACGCCGCCGGCGAACCGCCGCGCGATCCTGACCTTGCTCGTGTCGCTGTCGCCGTCGCACCGAACCCCGTCGATCCGCAAGCTGCGTCTCCGTGAGGTGCCCGAACGGCTGCGCCCGATGATCCGCGCGAACCGGTCGTTCTTCCGCAACCTGATCCAATAGGCAGGGCGCGATGATCAAACTCGTCATCTGGGACCTCGACGACACACTATGGCGCGGCACGCTCGCGGATGGCGACGCGGTCGTGCCGTTCGAGGCGCGCGTGGACATCGTTCGCGCGCTTAATGCCCGCGGCGTCGTGTCGTCGATCTGCTCGAAGAACGATCCAGAGATCGCGCGGGCCAAGCTCGTCGCGCTCGGCCTGTGGGACGATTTCGTGTTCGCACATATTGCCTTCACGCCCAAGGCAGCGGCGATCGCGAAAATCATCGCCGACATGCAGTTGCGCGCGTGCAACGTGCTGTTCGTCGACGACAATCCACTCAATCTGGAAGAGGTGCGGTTCGCGCTGCCCGAAATCCAGCTGCTCGACGCGACTGCGCCGGATGCCGATGCGCGGCTTCGCGCGATCGTCGATGGGTTGTCCGTGGGTCGGAGCCGCGTCGAGGAATATCGCATCCTCGAGCGCAAGACTCGCGATCGCGACGTCGCGACGGGTTCGAACCACGATTTCCTGCGCAGCTGCGCGATCAAGGCGTGCGCGCCGTTCCTGATGGACAATCTCGATTTCGCCGGTCGTATCGCCGAGCTGATCAATCGATCGAACCAGCTCAACTACACCAAGTCACGCGTCGAGCGCGCCGACCTCGAGGCGCGGATCATCGACGTCGTCGGCTATGACAGCTGGTCGATCTTCGCCTGGGACCGCTATGGCCATTACGGGCTGGTCGGGTTCGTGATGGTCGATCGGCGAAGCCAGCAGCTCGTCGACTTCGTCTTTTCGTGCCGGGCGATGCACATGGGGCTCGAAGCCTATGCGCTCGGCAAGGTGCGCGAGAAATGGCCGGAGATCGACCTGGCACAATGGCACGGCCGGTTCGATCACACCTATCCGGACTGGATCGAGGATCGCTCGTTCCACGATTCCGAGATTCGCGGCACCCTGATCGCCGAGCAGGTCACCGGGCTCGCCGAATCGCCGGCGCTGCGGATCATGTTCGATTGCCAGTCCGGCGGGATCGCCCATTTCAGCCGCAATCGCCGGCGGATCGAGTTCGACAACAATCCCCGGCTCTTCGCGCTGAAGTCAGTCTGGCACGACGGCCACCACGCGCAAAGCTATCCGCGCTTCGTGGTCTATGGCGCGGGGATCGACTATAGCGATCCGCGCTGGGGCGATCTCGCTCCGATGCTCGATCACGGCGTGTATCGTGAGTGCGTGCGCAAGCTCTGCGCGTTCTTCGATGCGCAGGGCATCCGCGCACTGATCGTCCTCCCGCCGGAAAATGCGCCCAAGGCATTGTACCGCCCGCAGATGAACCACACGCGGGATCGCACTGCGCGCTTCAATCGCGAATGGTGGGCCGCGGCGGCCGAATGGGCCTGCATCGACATCGTCGACCTGTCGCAGGCCGACAGTGCCGACATGGCCGATGTCAGCCATTATCGGCCGAGCCTGCTCGTCGAGCTGGCGGAGACGATCGACGACTGGCTGGAGGCGGCCGAAGTGCCCGCGCTCGGCCAGGCGGCGGCTTAGGGCTTTCCCGAAATCGGGAGCGATCCTTCAGCGCCGTTTTAGGCCGCCTTCCACGCCAGCGCATCCTGCTCGGCACTGAGCCAGTCTTCGAATTCCGCCGCCGGGATCGGACGCGCGAACCAATAGCCCTGGCCCTCGTCGCATCCCATCGCGCGCAGCTGCGCGCATGTGGCCTCGGTCTCGATCCCTTCCGCCACCACGCGGTAGCCGAGGTCGTGTGCCAGCGCGATCATCGAGCCGACCAGCGCGCGATCGCGATCGTCGGTGTCGAGATTGCCGACGAACGACTGGTCGATCTTGAGGATGCGGGCGGGGATGCGCTGCAGGTAGGACAGGCTGCTATAGCCGGTGCCGAAATCGTCGATCGCGATCTGCATGCCCGCGTCGCTCATCGCGGTGATCTGCGCGAGGGCCTCGTCGACATTCTGCATCATCGCGCTCTCGGTCATCTCGAGCTCGAGCGCCGCGGGCGGGAGGCGGTGCTTGAGCAGATAGAGCTGCACCTGCTGGGCGAAATCGCGTTGCTCGAGATTCGCCGCGGAGACATTGATCGCCAGCTGGATATGGATGCCCCTGCCGCGCCACGCCGCGAGCTGGGCAAGCCCCTTGTCCAGCACCCAGGCAGTGAGCGGCCCGGCGAGCGAGGTCTGCTCGATGATGGGAATGAACTCGGCCGGCGACACCGCGTCGAGCTCGGGGTGGTGCCAGCGCAGCAGCGCCTCGGCGCCGATGCACGCGCCCGAGCGCAGGTCGACGCGCGGCTGGAACACCAGCGACAGCTCGGCATCCGATTCGAGCGCCGATCCGAAATCGTTGAGCAGGCGGAAGCGGCGTTGGTGGGCTTCGTCGATATCGAGCGAATAGAGGCTGACCGATCCCGCCGACGAGCGCGCGTCCTGCGCCGCGCTGTGCGCCCGTCGCAGCACCGAATCGGCGCTGGTGCGGCCCGCGACGAACGGCGCCACGCCGATCGTCGTCGCCATCACGAACCGCGCTTTCGATGTCGCGCGGACCTGGCGAAGCAGAGTGGTGAGCAGCGTGACATAGTCGGCCTCGTCGACGCCCGGCTCGGCAAGGAAGGCGAATTGCGTCGGGGCGACGTGGTACGCGCTGCGTTTGGGGCCGATCAGCGTGGTGATGCTCTTCGCGGTCTCGCGAACGATCTCGTCGAGATAGATGGTGCCCATCACCCGCACGCCGTTGTTCAACTGGTCGCTGCGGGCGAGGTCGACGAGCACGGCGAGGCGCTGCTCGCCGGGCCGGTCGCGACCAAGATCGGCGAGGTCCTCGGCAAACTGGTTGCGATTGGGCAGGCCGCTCAAGGGATCGATGCGCCCGAACGCATGCTGGAGCTCGATCTCGTGCATCACGATCTCGGCAAGGTCCTTGAGCGATTCGATCTCGATCGCGCTGGCCTCGCGCGGTTCGGTGCCGAGGACGCAGAGTGCGCCGAGGCTGTAGCCCTCACGCGTGGTGAGCGAGGCGCCGGCATAGAAGCGGATGCCCTGCTCGGCGAGCAGGCTGGTCTGGTAATTGGGGCAGGCGAGCAGGTCCGGGATCAGCACCAGCTCGGCGCTTTCCGCGACCTCGGCGCAAGGCGCCTTTTCGCGCGGGATCGACCAATGGGTGATGCCGACGCGCGACTTGAACCATTGGCGGTCGCTGTCGGTCAGCGACACCGCCGCGATCGGCAGGCCGAAGATCTGGCTGGCCATCCGGGTGATCCGGTCGAAGCTCTCGCTCGGTTCGGTATCGAGCAAGTTCAACCGGTGAAGCGCCTGCAAGCGCTCCTGTTCATCGTGACGAATCATCCGTGTGCCTCCGCACGCGAGGGTAGCGGAGAGAAGATGGGCGGGAAGCTAAAGGTCCGCACTGTAGTTCTACGTGCCTCCCGCGAGCGCCGGGTGATACGGAAGCCTGCGTCCAGCTAGCCGGCCTCTTCGATCCTGACGAAGTGCCGGGCGTAGAGCGCGGCGCCGTAGCCGGGCGGATGTTTCGGCTCGACCGGCGCGAACAACCCTGTCTGCTCGAGCGCGCCGACGAACGCCGCGCGGACGATCGGCTGCTGCGCGAGGACTCCGCCCGACCAGGAGACCGGCGTCGCAACGCCGTCCGGGAAGCCGAGCCGGGTGCGGAGCGCGGTCGCCAGCTGCAGCAATTCGCCGGCCGCCGCAGTGAGGATAGCGGCGGCGGCTGCATCCCCGTCGGCCGCTGCCTGCGATACGAGGCTGGCGAGGCGCGCGACTTCGCCGCGGGCCATGCCGTGCGGGCCCATGACGCGCTCGCACAACTCCAGATCGTCGCGGAGGGCGAGTTCGCCGCGGACCAGGGCGTGGAGCGGTCCCTTGGGCGCGCGGCCGTCGCTCATGCGCGAGAACAATGCGAGGCCCTGGACCGCGATCCAATAGGCCGAGCCCTCGTCGCCGAACACTTCGCCCCAGCCGCCGCTGCGGGCAGCCTGGCCCTGCCGCTCGCCATAGCCGATCGATCCGGTGCCCGCGACGATGTTGATCCCGTCCGCGCAGCCGAGCGAACCCGCCCAGCCGCAGATCATGTCGTTGCCGCAGGCGAAGCGATCATGGCCGAGCAACTGGCCGCACTCCGCGCGGAGCTGGGGATCGGCTTCGGTGTCCTCGCCATATGCGGGCAGTCCGAAGAAGACGAAGCCGAATGCGGCCGGCGTGATCCCGAGGCTGGCGCAGATGCCGGCGATGCCCTCGCCGAGGCGGCGCACAGCTTCGTCGATCCCGACCTCGAGATGATAGGTCGTCCCGGTGATGACGCTGGCCAGGATCGTCCCGTCGCCATCGATGCAGACGAATTCGGTCTTGGTGCCGCCGCCGTCGACGCCGAGGAAATAGGCGGTCATGCGGGGGTCGCGTGGATCCGCACGCCCTGGACGACGCGGTTGACCGTGCCGCTCGCATTCGGCCGGTCGGGGGTCAGGCCAAGCCGTTCGGAGACGCGCAGACCGAGCAATTGCGCCGGCACGATGAAGGGGAACAGCAGGTCGGCATCCGCAGCCTCCGCCATGCCCGCGATCTCGATCTCGGCGCCGTCGGACGGCTGCGCCGAGATTACCACGACTTCGCCGGCCCGCCCATCGCTGCGCAATTCCTCGATGATGTCGAGATCGTAGAGCCGCGTAAGCGAATCGTTGGCGACGAACACAACGACGAGCGTGTCCGCGTTGACGATCGTCTTGGGGCCGTGGCGGAAGCCGAGCGCGCTGTCGAAGCAAGTGACGATGGCACCGTCGCTGAGCTCCATCATCTTGAGCGCGGCCTCGCGGGCGAGCCCGGTGAACACGCCGCTGCCGAGATAGACGACGCGCTGGAAGCCGCGGCTGGCGAGCCGCTCGACCACCGGCTCGGCGCGGGCGAGCGCGTCGCCGACCGATGCCGCGATCGCTGCCACGCGCGCTTCGAGCGACGCGATGCCGCCGAGGATCGACAGCGCCGCGAGCATCATCGCGCTGAAGCTCGAGGTCATCGCGAAGCCGCGGTCGTGCGTCGCTTCAGGCAGGATTACGACCTTGGTGTTGGCGTTGCCGCGCTGTGCCAGCGCGCCCTCGGCATTGCAGGTGATGACGAGGTGATAGGCTTGGTCGACCTGCGCGTCGACCAGGTCGACCGCCGCGACGCTTTCGGGGCTGCTGCCCGAGCGGCCGAACGACACGAGCAGGGTAGGCATGTCGCGGCGCAGATGCTGAAGCGGTGCGCTGACGATATCGGTCGTCGCCACGGCTTCGACGCTGCGGCCGAGCAGCTTCGACAGCCAGGGCGCGAGGCACTCGCCGGCGAACGCCGAGGTGCCGGCGCCGGTCAGCACGATGCGCAGCTCGGGCCGCGCAAGCAAAGGCGCGACGAACGCTTCGATCTCGGCGCGCTGGTCGCGCAGCAATGCCTGCGTCGCCTGCAGGGTCGCGGGCTGCTGTTCGATCTCGCGTCGCGTCCAGGTGTCGACATGGTCGGTCGCGAGGAGGGTGTCAGGCATGGGGATAGCAGGCTCCGTGATAGGCATCGAGCGTCGCGCCGACATGCGCCATGACGAGCTCGGCAGGATCGAGGCTGGCCTGGCCTGCGCGCAAAGCGGCATAGGCCAAGGGCAGATATTGGCTGACTAGTGAGAGCGGCGGGACGGCGCCGCGCAGATTGGCGAACAGCCGGTCCTGCGCGGCGGCGATCTCGGGATCGGGCCAGTAATAGCGGACGCGGTCCGACAGGCTGTATTGCAGCTGCTGGGTCAGCGCCGCGCCGCTCGCGTGGTAATATTTGGCCCAGTTCTTCGGCTCGGCCTGCATCCGCGCGAGCACGACCGCGCGAAGACTGGCGCGATCCTCCGGCGCCACCGTCTCCGCTTCGATTGCGTCGAGCGCCCATAGCGCCTCGCGCAGCGCGAAGGTCACGCCGGGGCCGACCTTGAGGATGGCGAAATGATCGCGGACCAAGGCCGCGAGCGCCCCCTCGGTCTGATAATCGGTCGAATGCGCCTCGAATACGAGATGCTCGACCGGCTCGATCGCGCGGCTGAGCGCGGCTGCGCGCTCCGGACGGTAATCGACCACCTTGTCGTGATCGAACTCGACGCCGGGCTGGACCACCGTCGCGATCACCCGCTCCCACGCGTCGCCAAGGCCCTGATCGCGGAACAGGTCGCGGTGCATGTCGACCGTGGCGATCGCCGCCTCGGGGGTGGTGACCGCGAGCTCGTCGAGATCCTCGGCCGCGCCGCCCGGCACCGGCACTTCGGTGCCGATGACATAGGCCGGCGCCTCGGACGCATCGCCCGAGAACGCATCCTCCGACGCCCGGCACAGCCGCGCCGCGCGCTCGGCGATCACGCGCTCGGGCAGGGGCACCGGATCGTCGGCGCAGCTCATCGAGCAATCGAGATGGATCTTCCGGAACCCGGCGCGGACATAATCCGCCACCATGATCTCGGCCTTGGCCATCGCCTGGTCGGCGGGCAGCGCCGTCCAGGCATTGGGGCCGAGATGGTCGCCGCCGAGCACCAGCCGCTCGCGCGGGAAACCGGCTTTGTCCGCGATCCCCTCGACGAACGCGCGGAAGTCGGCCGGTACCATGCCGGTATAGCCGCCGTCCTGGTTGACCTGGTTCGACGTCGCCTCGATCAGCACGATCGGCTGGCCGGTGCGCAATGCGTGGCGGAAGGTCGCCTCGATCACCAGCGGATGCGCCGAGCACACCGAAGTGACGCCGACCGCTTCGCCCGCATTGTGCCGCAGCACGATATCTCGAATCAGGTCCACTGGAGCCCCCTTTTGCGCAAACGATAATCGCATCTGCCGCGAAAAACAATAAAGCGCAATATAACGAAACTAAAGAGCTTCGGCCGCTGGTTTCGCATCCGCATCGGGTTCGATCGCGAGGAGCAGCGAGGCGATGAACGCGAGGACGATGCCGAGCGTCTTAAGCGGCCCCGGCACCACGCCAAGCACCGCGAGCGACAGCAACGCTGTGGCAAGTGGCGCGCCGGCATTGGCGAGCGGCGCGACGATGATCGCCTTGCCATAGCGGAACGCGAACACCAGGGTCAGCGCGCCGATCGCGTTGAGCACCTGGATCACTACTGCGAGCCCGGGACCACTGAGCCCCCAATTGATCGGCCGGCTGAAGTCGGTCATTGCCCAAGCGACGGGAACCAGCAGCAGCCCGGACAGGGTCATGTAAACGAAGATGCTCTCGGCCGAAGTGACCGCATTCGCCGCCTTCATAAAATAGGCCTGGACGCCCCAGCACAGCATCACGATCAGCGCCGGCACCAGCCAGGTCAGCGACGACCCCGCAGCGCTGCCAGGCGCGAAGTCGAAGGTCGGCAAGGCGAGCAGGGCGAGCACGATGCCGATCGCGCCGAGCCGCCCGGTGCGCTCGCCGATCAGCAATGCCGACAGCGCGATCGTCACCACCGGCGACAGCGAGATCACCGGAAAGATCAGATAGGCAGGCCCGCGCGCCACCGCGTAGAACAGCAGCATCTGCCCTCCCGCGCCGAGCAGCCCGATCGCGAGGCCGTAGGCGACCGCGCGCGGCGTGCGGTCGAGCTTCCACCCGGCCTGCGCCAGCACCACCAGAGCGGGCGGAACCATCGTCAGCGCCCACACGCAATAGACCAGGGTCTCGGGAAAGCCGTTCTGCGGCGACAGCCCGGAAAACGCGCCCCAGATCCCCCACAGGACGACGGTGACCAGCGCATTGACCAGCCAGGCGCGGCCCGACGCCGCCCCGCTCATGCAGCGCCCCCGGCCGGGGTGGCGCGGACCAGCAGGAAATGCTCGAACGACGCGCGGATGGCATGGCCGCGCGTCGCGGTACCCAGCGGCGCGCCGGTGAAGCCGTCGGTCAGCGTGTAGCGCCCCTTGCCGAGCCCGCGCAGCGCGATCGCGCCGTCCCATTTATCCGCGAAGAAGGCGTAATGCAGCGCGCCGTCTTTCTCGATCGCATGCCCCTCGGGCCGGTCGAAACCGATATCGTAGAGCCCGCCGAGATACTCGCCCTTGGACAGCATGTTGGCGCGGTAGAGGTCGATCCATTTGCGCCACAGCGCTTCCTTTTGCGCCGTGAGCACATAGCCGCCGGGCGGCAACTTGTCGGTCGGTCGGGTCGTGTCCTCCGGCCAGGTGAACTTGGTCGAGGGGATCGCGCCGATGCCATAGGTCGAGGCGAAGTCGTCGCGCCCGTCGCTCAACTCGACATGGTCGCCCGAATAGGGTGCCGACGGTCCCATCAGCGCCTTGAAGGTCTTGCCCTTCGAGCGGACCTGCCAGGAAGAGGTCGGATCGGACGCCGGAGTGTTGTTCATCGCCGGAATATTGTGGAAGGCGAAGCTGTCGCCGCACGGGCAGATCTCGACCACCGCCTCGGGATTGATCGACAGCGCCTCGTCATAGACCGCCTTCCAGAAATCCTGGAGCTTCTCGAACGATTCCTCGGGGCGGGCGTGGTTGTGCGCGGGATTGTAGCAGGGCGCGACGCCGTTGAGATGCTGGCCGTCGAGCTTGAGCCCCTCGAACCCCCATTCGCCGATGATGCGGCGGACCAGCGCGCGGTGATAGTCGATCACCGGCTGGTAAGCGGGGCACAGGGTATAGGCGTCCCACCAGGTGACGTCCTGCTTGGCCCCCTTGCGGTCGAGCAGCAGCATGTCGGGGTGGTCGCGTAGCAGGTCGGTGCCCGGATCGACCGCGAGCGGCGCCAGCCACAGCCGCGGGCGCATTCCATCCGCCTTGATGCGGTCCGCGAACGCCTTCATGTCGGCGCCGCCGCGCGGGAATTTGGTGCGATCGACCTTCCAGTCGCCCTCCGAGGTCTGCCAGCCATCGTCGAGCACCGCCCATTCGAAGCCGAGCGCCTTGGCCTTGGGCAACGTCCCGTAGACCTGATCGGTGGTGAAGTTGCGCTCATAGCCCCAGGCGCACCAGATCGGCGCATAGCTCGA
This sequence comes from Sphingomonas sp. FW306-1B-B10E, assembly GCF_058782005.1. Taxonomy (NCBI): domain Bacteria; kingdom Pseudomonadati; phylum Pseudomonadota; class Alphaproteobacteria; order Sphingomonadales; family Sphingomonadaceae; genus Sphingomonas; species Sphingomonas sp. FW306-1B-B10E. Next base: position 28,772 of record NZ_JBYSXG010000021.1, on the reverse strand, counting down.
TTCGGGGATCGCCGGCGCCGCCAGCCCGCGCTCGGCCATGATCCGGCGATAGGCGTCGAGCGGGCGGAAATGGTCGCCGGTATGCGCCATCAGCATGGTCGCCGGCAGGTCGAGGCTAGCGCCGGGAGCGAGCGTCATCCGCTCGTCGCCCGAAATGCCGATGCGCGTCCCCGAGGGCTGCGCGGCCACCGGCAGCGACACCAGCCGTGGCACCGTCTCGACATGCCCGACCGCGAGCCCGACATCGCGCCGCCACACCACCGAGACCGGCGTGCCGCCGCCATAATCCGAGCTGTTCATGCCCATGAAGTTGCGCTGGTCGAAGCCGGGCTTGACCCGCTGGACCCAGTCGCGCCGATCGGGGTGCGAGGCGCCGGCGAAGGTCCAGGCGCCCTCGGGATGCGCGAGCAGGTCGTGCGTCGCCAATCGCCAGCCGGCCACCTGGATCGGCGCCGATCCGGTGTTGCGGAAGCGCGCTTCGTAGAGCGCGAGCCCCGGATAGCGCTCGAACAGCGACACGCGCAGCTCGAGCTCGACATCGCCGCCGGCGGTGGCGCGGATGCGGTGCTGGCGGCCGCGGCCGTGCGGGCCCTTGGCGGCCGCCTGGTCATGATCGAGCAGCAGGAAGCGGTCGACCGTGCCGCGATCGGTCAGCAGCATCGCGGCCGGCGCGGGCGAGGTTACCGGCCTGCCGGCATGCGAGATGCGCGACTGCAGCGCCGCGTCGAAATCGATCGCCAGCGTGCCGTCGGAAATGCGGACGCCCTTCGCCGCCGCCGCCCAGGCCCTGCCGCCCAGCGTCGGCGCGGCGATCATCGCGCCGCTTGCCATCAGCGATTTCAACATCGTGCGGCGGGTGGCGAAGCTCGGCATAAGGTCTCTCTCCAACACGGGTCCGTCACATCGCGGCGAGCGGCCGTTCGAAAGAGCTTGCACCAAGCCCGAATGCGGCGCAAATCAAAACGCAACAAAAAATAGCGTTACGTTTCGATTTGCATCGATAGGAGTTCGGGGATGCGCATTTGGGGTAGCATGCTGTTGCTCGGAGCGTCGGCGCTGGCGATCGGCGCGCGCGCGCCGGAGCCCAATTATAGCGAGGCAGATTTCGCCAAGGTCGCCAAGTTCGATGCGCACGTCCACACCAATGTCGAGGATCCCGGCTTCCTCCAAGTCGCGCGCCGCGACCGTTTCGAATTGCTCGCGATCAATGTCGACTATCCCGATTTCCCGCCGCTCGCGCTGCAGGCCACGGTTGCCCACGCGATGCGCGCCGCCGATCCCAAACATCTCCACTTCGCAACCACCTTCTCGATGGAAGGCTTCGGCACGCCCGGCTGGACCGAGCGCACCATCCGCGCGATCGATGCCGAGGTCGACAAGGGCGCGGTGGCGGTCAAGGTGTGGAAGAATATCGGGATGGTCGCCAAGGACGCGCAGGGCAAGCGCGTCTTCATCGACGATCCCCGGTTCGACGGCGTGATCGCGCATCTCGAGCAGCGCGGCATCCCGCTGATCGCACACCAGGCCGAGCCCAAGAATTGCTGGCTGCCGCTCGACCAGATGACCACGGAGAACGACCGCAGCTATTTCCGCGAGCACCCCGAATATTACATGTACCTCCACCCCGAGGAGCCGAGCTACGAGGCGCTGATGGCGGCGCGCGACCGCTTCGTCGCGCGCCATCCCAGGCTCGCCTTCGACGGCGCGCACATGGCGAGCATCGAGTGGAGCGTCGACGAGCTCGCCCGCTTCCTCGATCGCTATCCCAATGCAGTGATCGACTTGGCAGCGCGGATGTCCAACCTCCAGGCGCAGTCGACCGCAGATCTAGCCCGCGTGCGCAACTTCTTCGTCAAATATCAGGACCGCATCCTCTACGGCACCGACCTCACCGACAGCCCGCCCGACCCGGCGGCGCGCGCGCAGAACCCGCCGGCGACCAGCGACTTCACCGGCGAGGCCGACCGCGTCTGGCGCGCCGACTGGCGCTATCTCGCCACGCCGCTCAGTCAGCGGGTCGATGCGATCCAAGCCGACGCCAAGGGGCTCGCATTGCCGCGCGGGGTGGTCGACAAGATCTATTGGAAGAACGCGCAGCGGTTTTTCCGCCGGATGCACTGACTCTGTTCCCCGGCGAAGGCCGGGGCCCAGTTACGAGCGCTCTCGAGGGAGGAACTAACCCCGCGACTTCGCCGAGACTGGGCCCCGGCCTTCGCCCCCCCCCGGGGAACAGGTGTCTTGTCGATGGCGCCCCCTTCAGACCAGATGTAGCCGGAATCCTGCCCGCTCCGCCGCGGCCTGGATCCCGCTCGAATCGTCGGCATCTGTGATCAGATCGTCGATCTCGTCGACATTGAGGATGCGGTGGAGGCAGACCTTGCCGAACTTCGACTTGTCGGTCACCGCGATCACCTGGCGCGCCGCCTTGGCCATCTTGCGGTTTAGCATCGCCTCGGGCTCGAAATGGGTGGTGATGCCGCGCTCGAGATCGAAGCCGTCGACGCCTAGGAAGAGCTTGTCGACATGGAGGTCATCGAGCGCGCTCTCGGTCTGCGCGCCGTAAAAGGCGCGGTTGCGCCGCCGCAGCGCGCCGCCGAGCATGACCACGCCGATCCGCTCCTTGCGCGCGAGCGCCTGGAGGATGTCGAGATCGTTGGTGAGGACGGTGATGTCCTCGTCGTCGGGCAGATGGTGCGCGATCTGGAGCGTCGTCGTCCCCGAATCGAGCACGATCGACTCGCCGGGGCGGACCATCGATGCCGCGAGGGCGCCGATCCGCGCCTTTTCGTCGATATTGCTCGCGCGCTTCGCCTCGAGCGGCGGCTCGGCGACGACATTGACCGCGTCGGCCGAGATCGCCCCACCATAGGAACGCTCGGCGACCCCACGCTTCTCGAGATAATGCAGATCCTTGCGGATCGTCTGCATCGACACGCCGAACCGTGCGGCGAGCGGCGCGACCTGCACGCTGCCGCGCTCGCGCACGAGCGCGCTGATCTGTTGACGCCGTTCGCTGGTGTCGCGGATGATGACCGACATAAAACCTCCGAAAAACGGCTTACCAGCGAGATCCGTCATCGACAACAAAACGAATGAGTTTCGTTTCTTTTGTATTTGACAGTGTCGCGCGGCGGGCGTTACCAAACGCAATATATCGCGCTGCGCCGGTCATTGGACGCTGCCGTCATAACATATGGGAGACCGCCGATGACCCGACAGCGTTTCTGGCTTGGACTGGTGATGGGCAGTGCCAGCGCCACCGCGCTTCTCGCGGCATCCGCGGCGACGGCGCAGACGGTCGATTCCGCCTCCCAGGAACCTGCGGCGCAAACCGAGCCTCAGTCCGATGCGCCGGGCGACGACGTCGACACCGTCGTGGTGCGCGGCGTCCGCGGCAGCCTGCTCCGCTCGATCCAGGCCAAGCGCAACGCCGACACCATCGTCGACGCGATCTCTTCCGAAGAGCTCGGCAAGTTCCCCAACCGCAACGTAGCGGAGGCGCTCGCCAACATACCCGGCGTGACCGTCGGCCGCGACGGGCGCGGCGAGGGCCGGGACATCACCATTCGCGGGCTCGGCGAGAATTTCGCCATCACGACGTTCAACGGTCGCATCCTGCCGACCGACGGGGCGGACCGATCGTTCGCCTTCGACGTGCTGCCGTCCGAGATCATCTCGGGCGCCGAAGTGCAGAAGGCGATCCAGGCCTCGGCGCTCGAGGGCAGCATCGGCGGCAATGTCGACCTGCGCACCGCGCGCCCGCTCGACAATCCCGGCACGCACGCCTCGATCGCGATCGAGGGCCAGTATAACGATCTGGTCGAGAAGGGCGGCTACAAGGTCTCGGGGGTGTTCAGCACCAGCTTCGCCGACGGCACGATGGGCTTCCTGATCGGGGCGAGCTACAACAAGTACAAGTTCCGCACCGACAATCTCGGCGAATATTCGATCACCGACGGCACCGAGGCGGGGTACGGCGTCGATTTCGACCGCAACGGCCAGATCAATCCCGACGAGAACGGCCCGGCGTTCATCTGGCCCGATTACTATAGCGTCGGCTATGTGACCGGCGAGCGCGAGCGGATCGGATCGGCGGCCTCGTTCCAGTGGAAGCCGTCGAGCGATTTCGAGCTGACGATCGACGGGCTTTACAGCCATTACGACGTCACCCAGCACAATTACCGCTCGTCCAACTATCTCAACCCGCTCGGCGACGACGGGTCGCTGCGCTGGGACCCGGCATCGATCCAGACCGACGCCAACCATGTCGTCACCAATTTCGCGCTCGACGATCTCGTCGCCGAAGTGCTCACCACCGACGAGCCGCGCAAGAGCCAGACCTACCAGATTGGCGGGCATATCGACTGGCGCGCGAGCGACACGCTCAAGTTCGCGCTCGACGGCTATTTCGGCAAGGCGCGCGACAATGCCGGCGGCAGGAACCGCTTCGTCGTCGCCGGCATCCCCGGCGCCTCCGCGACCTTCGCGGCGCGCGAGGGCGGCATCCCCGACCTCGACATCACCATTCCAGGCGGACGCTCGCTCGACGATGCGACCAACGACGATTTCCGCGCGCACTATATCGGCATCCAGGGCCAGGACATCGAGGACCGCACCAAGGGAGTGAAGCTGGACGGCACGTTCGAGATCGGCGGTCTGTTCAAGTCGATCAGCTTCGGCGGCGCCTGGACCGATCGCGAGAAAACCGTCGAGACGATCGACAATCAGTACACCACGTCGTGCAACTATTGCGGCTATCCGTTCACCTTCGGCCAGCTCGGCGCGCAGGTCGTCCGCCCAGGCAATAGCGGCGGCATCCTCGACAAGCTGCAAGGCAATTTTCCGCGCAACTTCCCCTCGTTCGACATCGACACCTATCTCGCCGCCTTGCCCAAGGCGGACAATAATCCCGCGATCCTCGATCCCAACAGCTGCCTCGACGCCACCGGCGCGCCGATCCCGGGCTGCACGCTGTCGCCCTATCCGGTCGGCTATTCGACCCAGGTGATCGAGCCCGATCTTCCCGCCTCCTATCGCATCAAGGAGCGGACCTGGGCGGGCTATGCCCAGATCAACTTCGAGGGGAGCCATTGGCGCGGCGACATCGGCGCGCGGCTGGTCTCGACCAAGGTCTCGTCGACCGGTTACGGCGCGACGATCGCGAGCATCATCCCCCGCGCGGGCACCCAGGACAACGACGTCGACTTCAATCCGGTCGATGCGATCAACGGCGGCGGCGACTATACCCGGCTGCTCCCCGCCGCCAATTTCGCATATGATCTGAGCGACGGGCTGCGCCTGCGCCTCGCCGCGTCGAAGGCGATTTCGCGGCCTACATTCGGCGAGCTTTCACCGGCCAAGGATGCCACCTCGGCGCAATCGGGCACCTACATCATCTACGATGCCGGCAATCCGAACCTCAAGCCGACCGAGGCGAGCCAGCTCGACGCGTCGCTGGAATTCTACCCGTCGAACCGCCTCGCGCTGACCCTGGCCGGCTTCTACAAGCACATCACCAATTTCGTCTCGACGGTGCCGGTCGACGTCACGATCACCCCGACCGCGCAGCCGGCGAACCAGCAACAAGCCTTCCCCTTCGTCGAATATCAGGTCGTCAACGGCGATGCGGCGGACGTCTACGGTGTCGAGCTGGGCGGCCAGTATTTCCTCGACAACGGCTTCGGCGTGCAGGCCAATCTGACCTACAATCATTCGCGCGCGAAATCGGGCGACGTCACCACCGACCTGCCCGGTGCGATCCCGTTCTCGGCGAACGCCAAATTGTTCTACGAGAAGAACGGTATCGGCGCGCAGGTCTCGTACAGCTACCAGTCGCGCTACGTCTACGCCCAGTCGGGCAATCTCGGCTATCTTCCGGTCAAGGAGGATCCCTATCACGAGATGTCGGCGAGCCTGTCGTACGACGTGACCAAGAATCTGTCGGTCTACGTTCAGGGGTCGAACTTGCTCGGCTCGGAGACCAAGCGGTTCAACACCTATCGCAACGTGCCCAATTTCTACGAATATTCCGGCCGCTCGTTCTTCGCGGGAATCCGCGCGCGTCTCTGAGGGGAGACGCCGCGGCGGGCTGGAGATCGACGCTCTGGTCCAGCTCGCTAAACTGTTCCCCGGCGAAGGCCGGGGCCCAGGTTCGACGAACGCGCGACTGGAGCATTTCCTCTCCACGTCATTGCAGCTGGGCCCCGGCCTTCGCCGGGGAACAATCTCCGACCAACCGGAGCGTGCCGTCGGGCGCGGCTTCGGGACGGAGGGCGCGATAATCGCGGACATGGAAGCGGGCGGCATTTGCGCCATGCGACGGATGCGTCGCCTCCACCACGATCACCGTGCCGCCTGCCGCTTCGGCGGCGGCGATTCCGGCGGGCGCGTCTTCCCAGATCAGGCATTGGGCGGGGTCTACGCCGAGCGCCTTCGCGGCGGCGCGGAAGCCGTCGGGCGCCGGTTTGCCCCGCGTCACATCCTCAGCCGCGATCAGCACTTCGGGGATCGGCAGTCCCGCAGCTTCGATGCGCCGTAGCGCGAGCAGCCTGGGCGCGGAGGTGACGATCGCCCAGCGGGCGCGGGGAAGCCGCTCGAGAAAGGTCCGCGCGCCGGCTACCTCCTTCACACCGTCGACATCGGCGATCTCGGCGGCGGTGATCGATGCTGCCTCGTGTTCGACGTTCATATCCGGCGTAGCGAAGCGCCGGACGGTCTCGATCACGCGCACGCCGTGCAGGACCTTGATGACCTCCGCCGCGTCGAGCCCGTGCCGCTCGGCCCAGCGTCCCCAGATCCGATTGGCTACGGCGATGCTGTCGAGCAGCGTGCCATCCATATCGAACAGGAACGCCGCAAAGCTCTGGGCGGGGATCCGGTCTTCGGTCATCAAGGTCTCGTCGGTCGAAGGGGAGTATCGCCTGGCGTCAGCGCAGCCAGGCGGTGAGGGCGCGGAGGATGCTCGCCGTTTCTGCGGGATCGCGGACGCGCACCGAGTCGATCCCGGCGGCGCGGACCGGATCGTCATTGCCGCCCGGATAGATCGCGTCGCCGAGGAACAGGATCGCCTCGCGCGCCACCTCGGCGTGCTCGACCAGCCGCCCGATCGCATAGGCCTTGTCGACGCCCTCGCGGGTGATGTCGATCGAGGTCGATCCGCCGACCTTGATCGAGAAACCGGGCAATGCCGCGACGAGCTTCTGCTGCATCGCTTTGCGCTTCGCGAGGTCGGGATCCCAGGCCTTCTTTTCGGCGAGCGGCGCCTGCTGACCGAGCGCGGAGAAGGTGATCTGGCTGCCGCGGTCTTCGATCTGCTCGCCCCAGACCTGCTCGGGCTTCGGCACCGAGTCGCTGGCCTGATCGAGCGCAGCGAGGATCCGGTCGCGTTCCTCGGGTGCAAAGGTTTCGGCATAGACCTGGGCCCAGCCGCCGCCAGCGAAGCGGTAGAGCTTGGCGCCGGTGGTCGGCATGATGAACAGGCGGTCGAGACGCGCGCCTTGCGGCAACCGCGCGACGACCTGCGTCTCGAATCGCGGCCAGTCGCCGCCCGAGATCACTGCGACGAGCGCGAGATCGAGCAGCCGGCCGAGCAATTCGGCCATGTCGGCGTCGATCGGCTGCTTGCTCTCGGCGAGCGTGCCGTCGAGGTCGAAGGCGATCAGCGTCTTCATTGCGATTCCGCCAGCGGCAGCAGGATGCGGTCGATCGCCTGGGCGACGCCGTCCTCGGCGTTCGAACCGGTGACTTGCGTTGCCGCCGCGCGGACCTCGTCGGGCGCCTGCCCCATTGCGATCGACAGCCCGGCGCGCGCGAACATCGCCAGGTCGTTGCGCTGGTCGCCGATAACCGCGACTTCGTCCAGCGGCACCGCCATCGCCTCGGCGAGCGCGGCGACGCCGTCGCCCTTGTTCGCGGCGGCGGCGGTGATGTCGAGATAATAAGGCTGCGAGCGCGCGACATTGGCGCCCGTGCCGAGGGCTTCGGCGACTTCGGCCTCGAGCGCGGCCAACATCGGGTGATCCTGCGACACCGCGACGATCTTGTCGGTGTCGCCGGCGAAGCGCGACAGATCATCGCACAGCACCGGCTCCTGATTGGCGGAGACGCGCTCGCGCGGGGTGAAATGGTCGTCGAGCCGATCGGTGTGCCATTGGCCGCGGGCGAACAGCCAGCGGATCACGCCGGGCCGGTCGATCAGCGCCAGCGCGCGCGTCGCGATCTCGGGGGCGAGATGCGTTGCCGAGAGGATGGTGCCGTCGGGGCGCAGGATCGTGCCGCCGTTGAACGCGCCGATCGGCGCGGTCAGCCGCAGCCGCTCGGCGATCCACAGCATGCCGCTCGGCGGGCGCGCGCTGATCAGCGACATCGGCACGCCCGCCGCGGCGAGGCGGCGTGCGGCCTCGATCACCGGTTCGCCCAGGCTCTTGTCGGGGCGCACCAGAGTGCCGTCGATATCGGAGATGAAGAGGCGTATCATCCGATCGCGTGCCATTCGCGGCCGTCGCGGGCGAGCAAGGCGGCGTCGGGGCCGGCGCCGCCCGCGGGATATTCGTCAGGAGCGCCCGATCGCCAGGCGTCGAGCAGCGGTTGCACTGCGCGCCATCCGCCCTCGATCTGGTCGGCGCGCTGGAACAGCGTCTGGTCGCCGATCAGCACATCGTACAGCAAGGTCTCATAGCCGGTGCGGTGGCCGAGATCGAACTGCTCGGCATAGGCGAAGTGCAACGCCGCCGGCACGGTCTCGACCAAGGGGCCGGGCTGCTTGACTGCCATCTCCAGCCGGAGCCCTTCGTCGGGCTGGATCTGCAGCACCAGCCGGTTGGGCGGCAGTTTCTCGGTCGGCGTATCGCGGAACAGCATCAGCGGCGCGTCGCGGAACTGGATGACGATCTCGGTGTCGCGTGCCGCCAGGCCCTTGCCGGTGCGCAGATAGAAGGGCACGCCGTGCCAGCGCCACGTCTCGACCGCGACCTTCATCGCGACATAGGTCTCGGTGCGGCTGTCGGGCGCGACGTCGGGGCTCTCGCGATAGGGGGTGACGTCCGCGCCACCGGCCGCGCCGCCGAGATACTGGCCGCGCACTGCGTCCCGCGGATCGATCGGCGTGATCGCGGCGATCGCCTTCGCCTTTTCGGTGCGCAGTGCCTCGGCATCGAAGCTGTTGGGCGGCTCCATCGCGACCAGAGCGAGCAGCTGGAACAGATGGTTGGGAACCATGTCGCGCAGCGCGCCGGTCGCATCGTAGAACGCGCCGCGGCTGCCCACCGTCACCGTTTCCGCCGCGGTGATCTGGACATGGTCGACATAGCGGCTGTTCCACACCGCCTCGGTGAGCGCGTTGCCGAAGCGCGCGACGACGATGTTCTGGACGGTCTCCTTGCCCAGGAAATGGTCGATCCGGTAGATCTGGGCCTCGCGCATATGATCGAGCAGGTGCCGGTTGAGCGCCTGCGCCGAGGCGAGGTCGGTCCCGAACGGCTTCTCGACGACCAGGCGGCGGAAGCCGTCTTCCTCGTCGAGCAGCCCCGCCTTGCCGAGCTTCTCGCCGATCGGGCCGAAGAAGTTGGGCGCGGTGGCGAGGTAGAAGATGGCGTTGCCGGTGACGCGGCCCTTCAAATCGTCAAACAGCGCGTCTCCGGTAAAGTCGCCGCGCAGATAGGCGATCCGTTCCTGCCAGCTTTGCCATTCGGGCCCGTCTTCGACAAAGGCGCCGAGCCTCTCGCGCAGCGTCGAATCGTCGCCCTCGCTATGGCCGATGCCGAGCAGGCGGGTGTCGGGGTCGAGCAGCCCGGCTTTCTCGAGATTGACCAGAGCCGGCATCAGCAGCCGGCCGGCGAGGTCGCCGGTCGCGCCGAAGATCACCAACGTGGCGGCGGGCGCCGCCGGCGCATCGCTCATTGCGGCATCTCGACATGCCCGCCAAAGCCGAAGCGCATCGCCGAGAGCAATTTGTCGCCGAACGTGCTGTCGACTCGGCTGCGATAGCGCGCGAACAAGGCGGCCGAGAGGACGTAGGCCGGCACCGCCTCTTCCATCGCCGCGTCGATCGTCCACTGGCCCTCGCCCGAATCGGCGACCTTGCCGCTATAGGCGTCGAGCGCCTGATCCTTGGCGAGCGCGTCGGCCGAGAGGTCGAGCAGCCAGGACGAGATCACCGAGCCGCGTCGCCAGACCTCGGCGATGTCGGTGAGGTTGAGCTCGAAGCGCTGGTCTTCGGGCAGCCGCTCGGACGCCTTGCCCTTGAGCACGTCGAAACCCTCGGCATAGGCCTGCATCAGGCCGTATTCGATGCCGTTATGGACCATCTTCACGAAATGGCCCGACCCGGCATTGCCAGTGTGGATATAGCCCTTCTCAGCGCGCGGATCGCAGCCCTCGCGGTCCATCCGGTTGGGGGTGTGCGGAATCGTGCCGACCCCCGGCGCCAGCGCGTCGAAGATCGGGTCGAGCAGGTCGACCGTCGCCTTCTCGCCGCCGATCATCATGCAGAAGCCGCGCTTGAGCCCCCAGACCCCGCCCGACGTGCCGACATCGACATATTGGATGCCGCGTTCGGCCGCGACTTTGGCGCGGCGGATATCGTCCTTGTAGAAGCTGTTGCCGCCGTCGATGACGATGTCGCCCGGCTCGGCGATTCCCATCAGCGCCTCGACGGTGCTCTCGGTCGGCGCGCCCGCCGGGAGCATCACCCAGAAGATCCGCGGGGCCGTCAATTTGGCCGCGATGTCCTCCAGCGAAGTCGCCGGCGTCGCGCCGTCCTTGGCGAGCGCGTCAACCGCTTCGGCGCTGCGATCGAAGCCGACGATCTCGTGCCCATGCTCCATCAGCCGGCGCGCGATCCCCGCCCCCATCCGGCCGAGGCCGATCATAGCAAGACGCATCCGCAGGGTTCCTTTCGTTCGATGTCAGTGTGCGGCGAACATGGCGGCGTTCAGGTCCGGCGCCTCATCCGGTCTTCCCCAGCAGCGCGCGCGCCTGCCGGACGATATTGTCGACCGAGAAGCCGAATTTCTCCTGCAGCTTGGCGAGCGGCGCCGAGGCGCCGAAGGTCGACATGGTGATCGTCGCGCCGTCGCTGGTGACGTAGCGGTCCCAGCCGAACGATCCGGCCTGCTCGACGGCGAGGCGGGCGGTGACTTTCGGCGGCAGCACGCTCTCGCGATAGGCGCGGTCCTGCTTCTCGAAGAGGTACCAGCTCGGCAGCGACACCACCCGCGAGCGCACGCCCTCGGCGGTCAGCCGCTCATGCGCCTCGACCACCATCGGCAGCTCGGAGCCGGTGCCGATCAGGATGATCTCGGGCGCGCCGCCCTCGGCGTCGCCGAGGATGTAGCCGCCCTTCTCCAGCCCGTCGGCCGAGGCATATTTGCCGCGATCGAGCGTCGGGATCGCCTGGCGCGAGAAGATCAACGCGGTCGGCTCGTGGCTATGCTCGAGCGCGACCTTCCAGGCGACCGCGACTTCGTTGGCGTCGCCTGGGCGGATCGTGTCGAGCCCCGGGATCGAGCGCAGTGTCGCGAGATGCTCGATCGGCTGGTGGGTCGGGCCGTCCTCGCCGACGCCGATCGAATCGTGGGTGAACACGAACACCACCGGCAGCTCCATGATCGCCGCCAGCCGGATCGGCGCGCGCATGTAATCGGCGAAGACCAGGAAGGTGCCGGTGTAGGGCCGCAAGTAGCTCAGCGCCATGCCGTTGGCGATCGAACCCATGGCATGCTCGCGCACCCCGAAATGCAGGTTCTTGCCGGCATAATCGTTCGCCTCGAACGAGGCCGCGCTTTTGATGTCGGTCTTGGTCGACGGCGACAGATCGGCGGCACCGCCGAGAAGAGCGGGGATGTGCGGGGCGACGGCATTGAGCACCTTGCCGCCGCTGTCGCGCGAGGCGAGGCCCTTGGCGTCCGCGTCGAAGCTGGGGATCGCATCCTGCCAACCCGCGCGGATCTCGCCGCGGCGCAGGTCGTCGATCTCGGCGGCCTGCTCGGGGAAGGCATCGCGGTAGCGCGCGAACAGCTTCTCCCATGCCTCGCGCCCCGGCTTGCCGCGCTCCGACACCGCGCCGCCGAACGCCTCGGCGACGCCGTCGGGCACCAGGAACTGCGCGTCCTCGGGCCAGCCATAAGCGCGCTTGGTCGCGCGGACATTGTCCTCGCCCAGCGCCTCGCCATGCGCCTTTTCGGAGCCCGCGCGCGGCGAACCCCAGCCGATCACCGAACGCACGACGATGAAGGTCGGGCGGTCGTCGGTCGCCTTGAACGTCTCGATCGCCGCGGCGAACGCCTCGGTGTCGTTGGCGTCGTCGACATGAAGCACGTTCCAGCCATAGGCCTCGAACCGCTTGCCGACGTCTTCGTCGAAGGCGAGATCGGTGCTGCCCTCGATCGAGATATGGTTGCTGTCGTAGATCCAGCAGAGGTTGGAGAGCTTGAGGTGCCCGGCGACCGAAGCGGCTTCGCCCGAGACGCCCTCCATCATGTCGCCGTCGCCGCACAGGACGTAGACGTCGTGGTCGAACAGGTCGAAGCCGTCGCGATTGTATCGCGCGGCGAGTGCGCGCTCGGCGATCGCCATGCCGACCGAATTGCCGCAGCCCTGGCCTAACGGGCCGGTGGTGGTCTCGACGCCGCTGGTCATGCGATATTCGGGGTGGCCTGGGGTCTTCGACGAGAGCTGGCGGAACTGCTTGATGTCGTCGAGGCTCACTGCGGGCTGGCCGGTCGGCTTTCCGTCGGCGTCGATCTCGCGCACCCCCGCAAGATGAAGCACCGCGTAGAGCAGCATCGAGGCATGGCCCACCGAAAGCACGAACCGGTCGCGATTGGGCCAATCGGGCGTCGCCGGATCGTAGCGAAGGAAGCGCGTCCACAGGGTATGCGCGACCGGGGCCAGCGCCATCGGCGTTCCCGGGTGTCCGCTATTGGCCTTTTGCACCGCGTCCATGGCCAGCGTGCGGATGGTGTCGATCGCGAGGCGGTCGGGCGACCCATCCTCGCGGAGGCTGTCGGCGGTATCGGGCATGGATCGGCAACTCCTATGTTGCGCTGCAACGGGCAGGCCGGCGAAAGGCTGCATCGAATTGCGCCGGTCCGTTGGTCGTCAACGGCGCGACTCGAAACGCACCTCGCCGGTTTCGTCGGCGAGGTAAAGGCCGTGGATCTCGGTGAGGAAGAGTCCGTGGCCGAACGCGCCCGGAAGCTCGGACAAAGCCGTGGCCAGCGCCGCCGGATCGGCGATGGTCTCGAACCGGCAGTCGAGAATGAAGTTTCCGGAATCGCTGAGGAAGGGATCGCCGGCATCGCCGCGCAGCGTCGCCGATCCGCCGAGCTGTTCGACCCGCGCAGTGATGAAGCCTTGCGCTGCCGGGAGAATCTCCACCGGCACCGCGCGGCCGCCCAGCCGGTCGACGCGCTTCGACGCATCGGCGATCGCGACGTTGCGCTTCGCCATCGAAGCGACGATCTTCTCGACCAGCATCGCCCCGCCGCCGCCCTTGATCGCGCGCAACTGGGGATCGATCTCGTCGACGCCGTCGATGCACAGGTCGATCGCGCGCAGGCCGCGCAGGGGGAGGAGCGGGATGCCGACAGCAAGCGCCGCGGCTTCTGTGCGCCGTGAGGTCGCCACCGCAGTGATCGAGAGCCCGGCGGCCACGCGCTCGCCGATCAACTCTACTGCGAAGGCGGCGGTGCTCCCGGTCCCGAGGCCGACCACCATGCCGTCGCGCACTTCCGCGACGGCTGCCGCCGCAGCGGCGCGCTTCATGGCTGAGTCGTCCAGAGTCACGGTGTCCTCCGCTTGGGTCTCAGACTCGCAGGTAGCGGAAGTACCACACCTCGTGCCCCTGGCGTCGGGCTTTGCGTTCGTAGCGGGTTTCGGGCCAATCGTCGGGGCGGGTGAGGAAATCGGCGGCACTCTGCGCCTGCCAGACGAAGTCGCGGCGGCGATTCATCACCATCATCGACCAGCGGCAATAGGTCGGGTCGTCGGTGCCCAGGCGGAATTCGCAGCCCGGCTTGAGCTTGGCGGCGATCATGTCGAGCGGGCCGTCATTGACCATCCGGCGCTTGGCATGCCGCGCTTTGCGCCACGGATCGGGATGGAGCAGGTAGACTCGGCTCAGGCTCGCGTCCGGCAGGCGTTCGAGCGCGTCGAGCGCGTCGCCCATGTGAAGGCGGACGTTATTCAGCTTGTCGTCGCGGATATGGTTGAGCGCGCCGACGACGCCGTTGAGGAAGGGCTCGCAGCCGATAAAGCCGTGATCGGGGCGCATCGCGGCCTGGCCGGCGAGATGCTCGCCCGCACCGAAACCGATCTCGAACTCTAGCGGGCGATCCTCGCCGAACAGCGTGAAGGCATCGAGCGGGCCGCTATCGGGGATGCTCACTTCGGGCAGCAGTTCCTCGACCAGGGCAGCCTGGCCCTGGCGCAACTTATGTCCCTTGGCGCGGCCGTAGAGCCGGCGAATGGTGATCGGATCGGGCATGCCGCCTGTTAGCGCCGCGGCGCGGCTACGCAACCTGCATGGTGAGTGCGGCCTCGGCCGGGCGGGCGGCGCGCAACGGGAAGGCGGCGCGGTTGTGATGCGCGAGGCGGCGATGCAGCGGCGGAGTGATCCCGCGCATCTCGCGGCGGACCATATCGGCCTGGGGCATGGCGGCGGCGCCGATCTGGAAGTGGCGAACGCCCATTGCGTGGAGCACGTCATGTTCGGCGCGATTCTCGACGCCGCGGGCGATCACGGTGACGCCCATGTTGCGCGCGAGGCGCATCACGCCTTCGGCCATCAGCCGGCGCGAGGCGCTGCCGCCGATGCCGCGGACCAGCGACGGATCGAGCTTTACGAAGCGGGGGGTGAAGCGGGCGAGCAGCTTGAGCGCGACGGGGCCTGCGGCGAAGGCGTCGAGCGTGATCGAAATTCCGCGGCGGGTGCAAGCTTCGGCGAGGGCTGCGGCCTGATCGAGATCGCCGCGCTCGTCGGCGCTGATCTCGACAACCAGCCGGTCGGTGGCGATGCCGCTGGCCAGCGCGGCGCGGAAGAGGTGCGAGAGGAGCGGTTCGGCGAGCCCGGCGGCGGCGCCGAGCGGCACGGCGACCAGCGCCTCGCCGCGGTGGAGGCCGAGCGCCACGGCGCGCTCGAGCGCCAAAGTGATGCGGCGCGCCTCGAGTGCGGAGCGCTGCTCGGGGAGCAGCGAGGCCGAGATCGCTGCGAAGCTGCGTCCGTCCGCGCCGCTTGCGACTGCCTGCCAGGCGAAGGGACGATCGGCGCCCTTGGCGATCATCGCGTGGAAGCCGATCGTGAGATCGAGACGCGGATCGGCGCGGTTGAGCGTGGCGGTCGGCAAAGCGGCGGGCTGGGCAGCGGTCATGCGATCTCCTCTTCGCCGTCTGAAATATTCGTTAACGGTATCTTCGCCCATTCCGTGCGTCGCCGCATTGGATTCCCACCGATAGGGATTCCCCTGGGTTCCGCGCCGCGCCGCCCGGAGTCGCGGATCGAACCCCTCGGCGTCTCGCGGGTTGTTGCGGCATGGCAAGGAAGAAGCTGAAGGCACCCAAGGCGGCACGCCGCGCCAGCAGGGTCGAACGAATCGACGCGGCGGTGTCGACCGAATTGATGCGCCACCGCGAGAATCGCGTCGTGCGCGCGCTCGGATTCGCCAGCGAAGCCGCGGACCAGCCGCCGCTGATCGGCGCGTCGCTGGCGACGATCGGCCTCGGTGCGGCGCTACGGCGTCCAAGGCTGGCGCGCGCGGGGATGCGCATGCTGGCGAGCGAATTGGTGGCAACGGCGATCAAGGGGGCGATCAAGCACCGCGTCAACCGCACTCGGCCGCACAAGATGCTCGCCGATGGCCGCTACGCGCTGCACACCGACCACAAGGGTAGCAAGGACGAGGGGCCTTGGAACAGCTTTCCCTCGGGCCACACTGCGGGTGCGGTCGCGGTGGGCCGGGCAGTGAGTCGCGAATATCCGGCGGCGGTGCCCGCGGCGGGGCTGGCATCGCTCGCGGTTGCGTTGCTCCAGCTGCCGCGCGGCAAGCATTTCGTCAGTGACGTGATCGCCGGCGCGGCGATCGGGGCAGCATCGGAAGCGTTGGTCGATGGGGTGGCGCGGCGGCTCGATCGCCGCGTGCGCCGGCGCTCAGGCGGCGGCGCGGCGTAGGTTCGGCGTAGGCAGCGCGCGTACCGCGGGGCTGGCGATCTCTTCGCCCTGCACCAAGGTGATGCCGAAACCGCGCAGGCGCTGCAGCACCGGCTCGCTGTCGACTCCGGTGGCGATCACCTTGAGGCCGAGCTGGCGGATCCGCGGGGTCAGATCCTCGAGGACGAGGCGGCGCGACCAGCTGCTCGCGATCGCGCTGACCAGCTCCGATTCGAGCGTGACGAGGTCGGGCAGATAGCGGCCGCACAAAGCGAGCCCGGCATGGCCGGCGCCCAGGCCGACGAACGCGGTTAGCGGACCGGCCTTGCGATGGACGTCGATGATCTCGGCAAGCTCGCGGCCGGCCAGGCGGCGATAGCCTTCCAGCCCGAAGATCAGGCGCTCGGGGATGAGGCCGGCACCGCGCGCGACGCGGAGGATCGGCTCGAGATGCTCGGCGGGCTTGCCGATCGACTCGGCCTGGACCGGGATCAGCAGGCGGGAACCGCTGGTGCCGAGCCCCGACGCCATCGCCCAGCGGATCGCACCGGCGGCGCAGCGCTGGTCGAAATTGGCCCGAGCCTCGGCCGGCAAGGTCTCGAAGATCTGCGCAGCCGTCTCACCATTCGGCCCGCGGATGATCGCCTCATAGGAATAGACGCGGCTGGCCGAGATGTCGGCGATCGGCTGAAAGGCGATGGTAATGCCCGAGTCGGACATGGGCTTGCCTTCCGATTCCGATGTCACTGGTTGCGACTCCAACGTTCCCGCTCCTTTGCACCCTAGCTAGTGAACAAATGCGGTTACCCCAGGGTTAACGGCGGCTCCGTAGATTCACGCGACTGCGCTTCTGCTACTTCCGGCCGGGGTCGAGACAACGGATACTCCGATCGCCATCGACTGCCCAGACCCTCGTTGCGCTCGTCGCGACGTACACCGGCTTGCCCGCTGCGAGCGAGGAAAAGACATGGATCTCGGTCGGCACCGGGTCGAGCAGGTGGGTAATGAACAGCCATTTCGCGGGGCCGTTCCCGTTCACCGGCGCATTGGTCGGCACCGGGATACACGCTTTGGAGAAGGCGCGGACGGGACCCGGCTTTCCGTCTGGCGAAACGTCGATGCGGTAATGCCCGCCGAACGGAAGCGAGGTCATGTCGCTCTGCGGTGTCAAATAATAGACGCTGACCGGGCTGTCCGGACCAGCAGGCGGCAGCACCACCGTGTTGAATGCCTGGCCGGAGCAGGGGCCGACCTTGCTCGCCGCCAGAACGGCGTTGGCAGACCGCACGGCGGCAATCATCCGCTTGCGGCTCACCGTGAGACTGCGATCGTCACCGGGGCCGAGCACGCGCGAGGAAAGCAGCTTCCCACTCGTGAACGACGCGACGTAGACGACATGCGGATCGGCGATGTCCTTGTCGTAGAAGACAAGCTGCGCGGCGTCGGCGGGTCCGTCGACGATCCAGCCACCAACCAGATTCTGGGGATTGCCGACTTTCGCGATCATGTCGTCGGTGCCGTGCCACGCAGCCTGATCGTAGGCGTAGAGCAGCCGACCGCGCTCGACCGCGTCGCGAAGCGCGGTGGCTTCGTCGCCGGTCTGTGCGAATGCCTGCGGCGCGAGCGCCAGAGCAATTGCCAGCACTGTCAGACGCATTCGAGCCTCCCCTTTACGAACCTATCGTGACCGGGACCGGCTGAAACGAAAAGGGCCGGAGGATTTCTCCCCCGGCCCCTTATGCGCTTCGAAAAGGATCAGGCCAATGCGGCCTTGAGGTCTTCGACGAGGTCGGTCTTCTCCCAGGGGAAGAAGTCGCCCTCGGGCTTGCGGCCGAAATGACCGTAGGCCGCGGTCTTCTGGTAGATCGGCTTGTTGAGGCCGAGATGGGTGCGGATGCCGCGCGGGGTAAGCCCGCCGAGCTTCGCGATGCCCATGATCGCGTCTTCGATCTTGTCGTCGCCGACGGTGCCGGTGCCGTGGGTGTCGACGTAAAGCGACAGCGGCTTCGACACGCCGATCGCGTAAGCGAGCTGGATCGTCACGCGCTGGGCGAGGCCCGCGGCGACGATGTTCTTCGCCAGATAGCGGGTGATGTACGCCGCCGAGCGATCGACCTTGGTCGGGTCCTTGCCCGAGAAGGCGCCGCCGCCGTGCGGGGCCGCGCCGCCATAGGTGTCGACGATGATCTTGCGGCCGGTCAGGCCGGCATCGCCGTCAGGGCCGCCGATCTCGAAGCTGCCGGTCGGGTTGATGTGATATTCGGTCGCGTCCGAAAGCAGTTCGGCCGGAAGAATGTCGGCAACGACCTTCTTCACATACGCGTGGAGCTCGGCTTCCTTGTCGCCCTCGTCATAGCCCTTGCCGTGCTGGGTCGAGACGACGATCGCGGTCGCGGCGACGGGCTTGCTGCCCTCGTAGCGGAGCGTCACCTGGCTCTTGGCGTCGGGCTCGAGGAACGGCGCGGCGCCCGAATGGCGGTCGGCGGCCATGCGCTCGAGGATCTTGTGGCTGTAATAGAGCGTCGCCGGCATCAGATCCGGCGTGTCGTTGGCGGCATAGCCGAACATGATGCCCTGGTCGCCGGCGCCTTCGTCCTTGTTGCCGCCCGCGTCCACGCCCTGCGCGATGTGCGCCGACTGCGGATGCAGATTGTTCTCGAAGCGGAAGCTTTCCCAGTGGAAGCCGTCCTGCTCATAGCCGATGCGCTTCACCGTATCGCGGACGGTCTTCTCGACTTCGTCCTTGACGCCCGGTGCCCAATTGCCGGCCTCGTCCATGATCCCCTTGCCGCGGATCTCGCCGGCGAGGACCACGAGCTGGGTGGTGGTGAGCGTCTCGCACGCGATGCGCGCTTCGGGGTCCTTCGACAGGAACAGATCGACGATGGCGTCGGAAATCTGGTCGGCGACCTTGTCGGGATGGCCTTCCGAAACCGATTCGGACGTGAAGAGATAATTGGAACGCATGATTTTCCTCGAGTCGTGGGAAGGACAGCCGGGCCGTTGCCATGCCCATATAAAGCTTTCCTTATATGTGCTCCCTAGCGGGCGCGGCGGCGCAACGCAATCGCGAACAAATACAGGGCGCCGGCGACGAGGAAGGCTAACCAGTTCCCGGCGCGCGCGAACAAAGTCGGCGGGAGCGGGCGAGGCAATGCCAGCTCGATCGCGCCCTCCTGGCCGTGCGGGATCGATTCGAGCACCCGGCCGCGCGCGTCGATCACCGCCGAGATGCCGGTGGGGGTCGAGCGCAGGATCGGCAGCCCCTCCTCGATCGCGCGCAGCCGCGCCTGGGCGAGGTGCTGGGGCGGACCCCATTTGCCGAACCACGCGTCGTTCGACGGATTGAACAGGAAGGCCGGGCGATTGCGCCGATCGACGACTTGCCCCGAGAAGATGATCTCGTAGCAGATCTGGATGCCGGCCTTGCCGAAGCCGGGCGTCTCGATTGCGCGCGGGCCGGGGCCGGGGACGAAATCGATCTCGCCCATCACCAGCCGGGCGAGGCCGAGCGGGGCGAGCAGCGTGCGCATCGGCAGATATTCGCCATACGGCACGAGGTGCGCCTTGTCGTAGCGCTGGCCGAGACGGGCGTTCGGATCGAGCGACCAGACCGAATTGCCGGCGCCGCTCAACTGGCCGTCCTTGCCGAAGAACAAGGCGGTGCCCCCGATCAGCGCCGCGTCGCGCGGCCCGAGCTTCGTTGCGATGCGGATGCGGACCCAGCGCGGGTCGCCGCGGCCGTAGAAGCGGGTGTCGGGATAGCCGTCCTCGACATAATAGTTGACCGTGCCCTCGGGCCAGACGAGCAGCCGCGGCGCCTGCCCCGGCTGGCCGCTCCATTCGAGCAGTTTCACCAGCACGCGCTCGGGGTAATCGGCGTCGCCGACGCCTTCCTGCCCGATATTGGGCTGGACCACGCGTACCCGCGGCGCCGCCGGATCGGGAACGGCCGGGGTCTGCGAGAAGTCCATCGTGACGAGCGCGAGCACCGCCAGCAGCGGGGCGCCGATCAGCAGCGGGCGGTAGTGGCGTTGCGACGCGAGGAAGAGCAGACCCGCGGCGAGCATCGCGACGCCCGACAGCGCATAGGTGCCGATCCACGCCGCGACCTGGACCAGCGGCGTCGGCAGCCAGATCACGCCCAGCGGGTTCCACGGATAGCCGGTGAACAGCACGCCGCGCAGATATTCGGTGAGGATCCACGAGGCCGCGGCGGCCAGGACGAAGGCGAGATCGGGCTCCTGCCATCCGGCGCGGCTCTTGACCGTACGGGCGAAGCGCCAGGCGAGCCCCATCGCGAACGCAGGATAGATCGCCAGATACAAGGCCAGCAGCACCACGGCGAAATAGCCGAGCACCGGCGGCATCTTGTCCTGGAAATCGAAGGCGTGCTGGATCCAGTTGTTGCCGACGGTGAAATGCCCGACCCCGAACACCCAGCCGCGCAGCAGCACCGACTTGAGCGTCGGCGCGGTCCAGCTCAGCCAGAGCAGGAGCGCGAAGGCCAGCAGGGCGATCGGCCACAAATTGAGCGGCGCGAAACCGGTGGCGGAGACCAGGCCGGCGAGGAGCGCGGTGAGCAAGGGACGGGAGGGCATCGGGAGGGGCTTAGCCGATCCTCCCCCGGAGGGGGAGAGGGACCGCGAAGCGATGGAGGGGTAGTTGCCCCAAGGGCTGAACCATCGCTCGTGGAGACTACCCCTCTGCCGGCTTCGCTGGTCCCCCTGCCCCTCCGGGGGAGGATCTGATAGCAGCGCGCCCATGACGCTGCGTCCCTTCCATCTCGCTTTCCCGGTCCACGACCTCGCCGCCGCGCGCGGCTTCTATGGCGAGGTGCTCGGCTGCCCGGAGGGGCGCGCGTCCGAGCATTGGATCGACTTCGACTTGTTCGGCCACCAGATCGTCGCGCATCTCGACCCTGCCGCGAAGCCGGTGACGGTCGCGAACCAGGTCGACGGCCACGACGTGCCGGTGCCGCATTTCGGCGTGGTGCTCACGATGCCTGACTGGGAAGCGCTCGCCGCACGCGTCGAAGCGGCGGGGATCGCGTTCGGGATCGCCCCGCATGTCCGCTTCAAGGGCCAGGTCGGCGAGCAGGCGACGATGTTTTTTCGCGATCCGAGCGGCAACGCGCTCGAGTTCAAGGCGTTTGCCGATGATGACATGTTGTTTGCACGCTGATGGCTGACCCGATCGTCCTCGACATCCCGCACAAACTGGGCCGCGACGCCGCACGTGCGCGCATTGCCGGCGGGGTCGGCAAGATCGCCGAAGTCGTGCCCGGCGGCGGGCAGGTCGAGCAACGCTGGGAGGGCGACACGCTCCACTTCACGGTCAGCGCGATGGGGCAGCAGGTGGCGAGCCGGCTGCAGGTCTATGAGGACAAGGTCCACGCCGAAGTCCATCTGCCGCCGATGCTGGCGTTGTTCGCGGGCAAGGTCCGCGACAAGCTCGCCGAGAAGGCGACCGTGCTGCTGAAGTAAAGCGGGTCACCCTCACCCTTCCGGCGCTTCGCGCCTCCTTCCCTCTCCCGATGGGAGAGGGAAGGGGCTCGCCGCCGAAGGCGGTGGGAAGGATGAGAGCGACGGGAGCTACTTCGCGCTGACCCGCCAGATCACGTTCCCGACATCGTCCGCGACCAGCAAAGCGCCGGTCGCGTCGGTGATCACGCCGACGGGGCGCCCGCGCGTGGTCTTGCCGTCGGGGCTGAGGAAGCCGGTGAGCAGGTCGACGGGCTTGGCGTCGCGCACCGGGAAGCCGTTGTCGGCGAAGGGCACGTAGACGACCTTGTAGCCGGACTTGGGCTCGCGGTTCCACGATCCGTGCAGCCCGACGAACGCGCCGTTCGCCCAATTGCCGCCGAGCTTGGCGTCACCGGCGAAGCTCAGCCCGAGTGGCGCGGTGTGCGGTCCGAGCGCGAAATCGGGACGGCGGGTATATTCGCGCAGGTCGGGTCGCTCGGGGGTGACGCGCTTGTCGACATAGCCGCCCCAGAAATTCCACGGCCAGCCGTAAAAGGCGCCGAGATCGACCTGGGTCAGATAATCCGGCGGCATGTCCGATCCGAGCATGTCGCGCTCGTTGACCACGGTCCACAGCTGGCCGCTCTTGGGCTCGAACGCCATGCCGTTGGGATTGCGCAGTCCCCAGGCATAGACGCGCAGCTTCCTGGTGTCCGGGAAGACCTGAAGGATCATCGCGCGGCCGGGCTTGGTCGAGGCGGCGGCCATCTCGGCGGCCGACTGCGCGCTATAGGTCGGGCCCTCGGCGTCGAGGCCGTTCTCGGCGATGTTCGAGGAGGAACCGACGCCGACGTACAAGGACTTGCCGTCGGGCGCGGCGAGCACGTTGCGCGCCCAGTGATTGCCGCCGCCGGGCAGGTCGACGACCTTTTCGGGCTTGGCGGTGATCCTGGTCTGGCCAGGCGTGAACGGATAGCGGACGAGCGCGTCCGTATTGCCGACATAGAGCCAGCTGCCGACCACGGCCATGCCGGTCGGCGAATTGAGCCCGGTGAGCAATGCCGACCGCTGGTCGGCCACGCCGTCGCCATTGGTGTCCCGCAGCAGGGTGATGCGGTTGGGCGAGGGCACGGCGGCACCGGCCTGGCCGAGCAGCACGTTCATCACCTTGCCGGTGATCCCGCCGCCCTTGCGCGGCGGCGAATTGGTCTCGGCGACCAGAACGTCGCCATTGGGCAGGCGGTAGAGCCAGCGCGGATGCTCGAGCTTGTCGGCGAAGGCGGCGACCTGCAGCCCCGCCGCCGCGGTCGGCTTCGCGCCGCCGGTCCAGCCGATCGGCTTGGCGATGCCGACGGTCGGCACGTTCTGGATCCGCGTCTCGGTGAGCTGCGGCACCCGTCCGGTGACCGCCTGTTCGCTGAGATGCGCCGTGTCGGGCCGGCTGATCCAGAACCAGCCGGCGACGGCCAGTGCGATCAGCACGGCCAGGACGATCAGGATGCGCTTGAGCATGGTTATTCCTCGTCCTCGGCGAGCTTCTTGGGCGGGTGCAGCCGCAAGCGAGTGACCTTGCGCGAATCGGCCTCGGTCACTTCGAGCGTCCAGCCGCTGGCGTGCACCAGGCATTCGCCCGCGGCGGGCACGTGCCCGGCCAGCACGAACGCCAGCCCGCCGAGCGTGTCGACATCCTCCTCGACCTCGCCCAGCCGCGAATCGACCGTCTCGGCGACGTCCTCGAGCTCGGCGCGGGCATCGGCGTCCCAGCCGCCGCCGTCGATCGGCACCAGCAACGCGGTCGGCGCCTCGTCATGCTCGTCCTCGATCTCGCCGACGATCTCCTCGATCAGGTCCTCGATCGTGATCAGCCCCTCGGTGCCCGAATATTCGTCGACGACGATCGCCAGATGCGTGCGGTTCGACCGCATCTGCGCGAGCAGGTCGAGCACCCCCATCGACTGGGGGACGTAGACCGGCTGGCGGATCAGCCCGGCGATGCTCGGCGGGTGCGGCGCGCCGGTGGCGAGGATCGCGAACACGTCCTTGACGTGGACCATGCCGATGACGGTATCGAGCTCGTCGCGATAGACCGGCAGGCGGCTGTGCCCCGCCTCGGCGAACAATTGGACGAGATCGGCGAAGCTCGTCGCCTCTTCGACCGCGACGATGTCCGCGCGCGGCACGCCGACATCGCCCGCATCGCGCTCGCCGAAATGGAGCAGGTTGCGCAGCATCTGGCGCTCGATCGGCGCAAGGTCTCCGGCGGGCGCCTTGCCGCCTTCGTCCTCATGCTCGTCGATCGCTTCCTCGATGCGGTCGCGCAGCGTCTCTTCCTGCTCGTCGCCGAACAGCAAGGTGCGGATTCCCCGCCATATGCCGCCGCTCTCGGAAGGGGACTCGTGGGTGCCGGTACTATGTCCGGTACTGGGGCCCTCGGGCATGTTCGTGTTCAGTCCTCGCGTACGGAGTACGGGTCGTGCAGGCCGAGACTGGCGAGCGCGGCGCGCTCCATGTCTTCCATCGCCTCGGCCGGGGCGTCCTCCATATGGTCATAGCCTAGCAGATGGAGCACGCCGTGGACAATCAGGTGCGTGGCATGATCCTCGACGCTGACGTCGCGCTCCGCCGCCTCGGCGACGCAGACCCCGTGCGCCAGGACGATGTCGCCGAGGATGACTTCGCCGTCGTCGCTATTCTGGGTCACCGTCTCGAGCAGGTCGGGCTGGACCATCGGGAAGGACAGCACGTTGGTCGGCTTGTCCTTGTGGCGATATTGCCGGTTGAGCGTCTGGACCTCGTCGTCACTGGTCAGCCGCACCGCGATCTCGATCACGCTCGGCCAGTCGCGCCATTCGCCGAAAGGCGACTGGGCGATCGCGGCATCGGCAGCGCGGGCGGCGAGGGCTTCCCAATCGCCCTCGGGCCAGGGGTCTTCGCGAAGGGCGGCGACGTCAAGCATCAGGCGAGATCCGTGTGTCTGAAGTCGTTGCCCTTGTAGAGTAGGCGCGCATTGTTGGCCTTGGCACAGGCATAAGCGAAACAGTCACCCATGTTGAGGCGGGCGGGGTGCCGCCCTTTCCCGTATTTGAGATAGGCATCCAGCGCGAGCGTCAGTTCATTGCTGCCTACAGATATCAGGCGGAGCGGAAGCACAGCCGCGGCGTCCTCCACCTTCGTCCGTGCCACTTCCACCGGGAGCTCGTAAGAGGATCGCAAGCTGGAAACGGTCTCCCAGCAAGACATCGGCGACCAGAGCGGGTCGTCATCGGCGTGGACGGCGTGGAGGAAGCTATCTTGCTCGTCCTCTCCGGCAATCATGACAACCAACGCTGAAGCGTCGACGAACAACGTCATTCCTCGCCCCAAAGCCGGTCGAAAAATGCCTTGTCCGCCTCAGGCCCGGTCCGAGTCAGCGGCGGGAAGCGTCGTTTATAATCTTTCAGCCACGCCTCGCGCGAAAGGGAAGACGCCTTCGGGTCGATCTCCTCCTCGGCCTTACGCAACGCATCGCGGACCGCTTCGGTCTTGGTAACGCCCCGTCGTTTGGCCACGCGCGACGCCAATTCCGCCGTCTCCGGATCCTTTATGAAAAGCGACGCCATCTCAGGCCTCCTCTGGATATCCCGAACATAACTTTGGATATCCCGCGCTTCAAGCGCCCGGCCCCTCATACGCCTGCACGATCCGTCCAACGATCGGATGCCGCACCACGTCCGCTGCGGTGAACCACGAAAAGGCGATGCCCTCGACGCCCTCGAGCCGCCGCACCGCGTCGTTCAGCCCCGAGGCGGGCGGGCCGCCGGGCAAGTCGACCTGGTTGGGGTCGCCGCAGATCACCATCCGGCTGTTCGCGCCGAAGCGGGTCAGGAACATCTTCATCTGCGCCGGGGTGGTGTTCTGCGCCTCGTCGAGAATGACGAAGGCGTCCGCCAGCGTGCGCCCGCGCATGAAGGCGATCGGCGCGATCTCGATCTCGCCGCTGGCGATCCGCCGCTCGACCTGCTCGGCGGGCAGGCAATCGTAGAGCGCGTCGTAGATCGGGCGGAGATAGGGATCGACCTTCTCCTTCATGTCGCCGGGCAGGAAGCCCAGCCGCTCGCCCGCCTCGACCGCCGGGCGCGACAGGATCAGCCGCTGGACCGTCCCCGTGATCAATTGCGCGACTGCCTGGGCGACCGCGAGATAGGTCTTGCCGGTACCCGCCGGCCCCAATGCGAAGATCATGTCGTTCGATACGAGCTCACGCATGTAGTGCGTCTGCGCGACCGAGCGCGGGACGATCGTCTTCTTGCGCGTGCGGATCATGATCGGCGGGGTGCCGCCGCCGCTCTCCGCTGGTTCGGCGCGGACGATTCCGGTGAGCGTCGGTTCGCTGGACATCGCGATCACCGCATCGATCAGCCCGGTGTCGATGTCCTCGCCGCGGATCACCCGGCTGTGGAGCTCCTGGAGCACTTCGCGCGCATGCGCGACGGTCTCGGCCGAGCCCTCGATCACGACGCGCTGGCCTCGGGCGTGGATATACACGCCCAGCCGCTCCTCGAGCGCGAGGATGTTCGAATCATATTCGCCGAACAATTGCGGCAGCAGCTGGGGCTTGTCGAACGTGACCTCCACCCGCGAGCGTTCACCGGATTGGGCGGGGACGGGCTTGCGGCTCATGCGGCTCCTTGCGGATGAAAGTTTAGAAAGTTGCGGTCCTGGCGCGGTTCGATCCGCCGGACGCAGGGTGCGCGGCCCCTTGAGGCGAAACCGAGGCGGATGCGGAGGGTTCCGTGGCGCATGACTCGGCGCCGAGGATGACAGAGCGAATCCAACTTTGACAGGGGAGGGCGCGGCACGGCGCCAAATAAAATGCCGGTGTGACGCTGCGACGACAGCGAAGCATGGCTGCACGATCGCGATTGCATCGCTTTCGCGCAGTGATAGCGTGCGGCCCAAGGGGGAACATCACACATGCCGTACCGACACGCACACTGGTATCTGCTTGCGATTTTCCCGCTCGCGGCGCTGGCATTCTGGCCGGGCTATCTGTCGCAGATGCGCACGGCACCCGCGCAGATGCATCTGCATGGCGTGACGGCGACCTTGTGGCTGGTGCTGCTCGTCGCACAGAGTTGGACGATGCGCGCCGGAGCGCGCGCGCTGCATCGCAAGCTCGGGCTGCTGAGCCTCGCCTTCTTTCCGCTCTTCCTCGCCGGGGGCGCCGGCATTTTCCTCGGCATGGCGCAGCATTATGCGCAGGCCGAGTCGCCCTTCTACATCCAGTTCGCGCCGCGGCTGGCGCTGATCGACATCGTTTCGGTCGCGGCCTTCGCGCTGTTCTTCCACGAGGCGCTGCGCCACCGCCGACGGGTGCATCTCCATGCGGGCTATCTGCTCGCCACTGCGGTCCTGCTGTTGCCGCCGATCCTCGGCCGGCTTGCGCCGCTGCTCCCCGGCCTCGGCATTTCGGGGCCTGCCGACTTCTGGAAGCTCGGGATCGGCTTCCAGCTCGGCAACGCCGCCGCCGCGGCGCTGGCATTCGCGATCGCCGCGCGGCGCGGAAAGGACGGGCTGCCATTCGTACTCGCCGGGACTGCGGTGGTGATCGCGGCGCTGCTTTATCAGACGCTCGGCGTGGCGCCTGCGTGGCTGCGGGTGTTCGCAAGCGTCGCGGCGCTTCCAGTCGCGCCGCTCGCACTCATCGCAGCGCTCGCCGGGGTGGCGATCGCGGCGTCGGGCTGGTTCAGCGGGGGCAGCGCGCCACGGCGATCTCCGCCACAGCCCGTCTAGGCCGCGACCCGCATGCGCTCGACCCCGGTGAGCGAATTGGCATAGCCCGCCTGGATCTCGACTTCGATCATGTCGCCGATTGCGGCGCTGGTCTCGAGATAGACCGACTGGAGCCAGGGCGACTTGCCGAGCATCTGGCCGGGCAGCTTGCCGCGGCGCTCGACCAGGACGTGGCAGGTCTTGCCGATCGTGGTGCGATTGAACGCTTCCTGGTCGCGGTTGAGATGCGCCTGGAGCCGCTGGAGGCGCTCATCCATCACTTCGGCGGCAACGAAGCCGTCGACCATCTCGGCGGCCGGCGTGCCGGGGCGCGGGCTGTACTTGAAGCTGAAGCATTGCGCATAGCCGACCGCGTCGACGAGGCTGAGCGTCTCCTCGAACTCGACCTCGGTCTCGCCGGGAAAGCCGACGATGAAGTCGCCCGACAGCGCGATGTCGGGCCGCGCGGCGCGGACGCGGTCGAGGATGCGCAGGTACGAATCGCGCGTGTGCGACCGGTTCATCGCCTTGAGCACGCGGTCGCTGCCCGCCTGCACCGGCAGATGGAGGAACGGCATCAATTTCTCGACCTCGGCATGCGCGCGGATCAGGCCTTCGCGCATGTCGTTGGGATGGCTGGTGGTGTAGCGGATGCGGTGCAGCCCCTCGATCCGGTCGAGGGCGCGGATCAGCCCGTGCAGGCCATGGCCCTCGGCATCGTCCCAGGCGTTGACGTTCTGGCCGAGCAAGGTGATTTCGCGCGCGCCGGCGTCGACCAGCGCCTTGGCCTCGTCGACGATCGCGT
Organism: Sphingomonas sp. FW306-1B-B10E; assembly: GCF_058782005.1. Classification (NCBI taxonomy): domain Bacteria; kingdom Pseudomonadati; phylum Pseudomonadota; class Alphaproteobacteria; order Sphingomonadales; family Sphingomonadaceae; genus Sphingomonas; species Sphingomonas sp. FW306-1B-B10E. The sequence goes on along the minus strand of NZ_JBYSXG010000021.1, from coordinate 607 downwards.
CGAACGGGCGGCTGATCTCGGCGCCGCGCGTATAGGGAACGACGCAATAGGTGCAGAATTTGTCGCAGCCTTCTTGGACGGTGAGGAAGGCCGAAGGGCCGACCTTGCGCCGCGCGGGCAGCGCGCCGAACTTGGCGGTGGCGGGCATGTCGGTGTCGAGCGCGGCGGTGCCTGCGGCGGCCTCGGCGACCAGCGCCGGCAGATTGTGATAGGCCTGCGGGCCGACGACGACGTCGACCTTTGCGCGCGTGACGATCTCCTCGCCCTCGGCCTGCGCGACGCAGCCGGCGACGGCGATCATCGGCGCCGCGCGATCGGCCTCGCGCGCGTGCTTCCGCAGCCGCCCGATGTCCGAATAGACCTTCTCGGTCGCGCGCTCGCGGATATGGCAGGTATTGAGCACGACGAGGTCGGCGCTGTCGGCATCGGTCGCGGTCATGCCTTGCGCGGCCATCAGCTCGCTTATGCGCTCGCCGTCATAGACGTTCATCTGGCAGCCGAACGACTTGACGTGGAAGGTCTTGGGAGTCGGTTTCATGATCGGCGGCGCTATAGCGCTGAAAGGCGACAACATTAAGCCCCTCCCCTTCAGGGGAGGGGGAAGGGG